>JAZQLL010000140.1:0-21649 GCA_045542675.1 Oscillospiraceae bacterium | reverse complement strand
TATGTAGGGATGTTCCAAGGGCGCATTTCGTGATTTCCGTGTATGCAAAATATTGTCGGCTCTAACTTTGCAAATTCTTCTTTGAGCTACGCATCTCTTTCGTTCCCAAAGTAGTTTGCGCCTACGTCACCAAGAATTATTATCGTATCATCCTTCGTCGGTTGGAATCGCATACAGAAGGTTACGATTTCAAGTTTCGAACCGTGTATGTCGCCTGTATAGTAAATCAATTTTTATCACCTTTTATTATTGCGAATTGTTTCTTTGACTTTCTTCAGCAGATTTTACGCGATATGGAACCTGCTGTATTTTTGAATCAAGATATAAATATTTATCACGAACAGAATCATCTGTTGTGCTATCTAAAACGTTTTGAATATGATTATAAAATCTTAAATAACTACCGTCTTTTTGCCCCCAAACATAAAGCATCGCAAAACTATCAATATGATAAAAAGCATCAAAATCTTTAAGTAAAAGACTATTCATATATGCCTTCGTCATGTCATCTGATAAACAGCAATCAATAGTTTCTTTTGTAATTATTATCCGTGGAACTTTAGCATTTCTTTCTTCCAAGAGATATGCATTAGTTAAACCTGTACCGAATATAATATCACCTTCGGCATACAGATCTCCACGAACTATTCCACCTCTCACCAAAATCGGTTCCTGCAGTCTCCATAATCGTGACTGGAAGTATGCGCACAAACCGATTAGCACTGGGAGCGAGTTTTCTATGTTTGAAGGAGTGTAGAAACATATACTATCTGACATGATCTTCACATGCAGATTTTCTGCATTTATTAATGGCTTGTTTTCTTTATCACAAGTTATTATGTATTCAGTTTTTATCTCATCAAATACTTTTAAAATTTCTTCGCAAGTATGTGTTCTAACCAACTCTTTGAAACCCAATATATCAAGAAAAGCAATATAGGAATTAACATATTCACTACTCATGTTTATAGTACTCCTCACGTTCTTTTTTGTTATTTTATTATACCACATACTTATCAAAAAATCTATCTCAATTAAAGTTGGCGGCAAGGATTACTTGCCGCCTGTTTGCTTAAAGAACTTTTGCAGGAGTTTGATGTGCTTATCGGACATATTTGTTATGGTGTAGGCGTAGGAACAGTAGAAGTCGATGAGCCAGAGTTTTGGGATTATTTTTGTGGTTTGGGTTTGGACGGACTTCAGGTGGCCTTGGTGGAGCCAGCGGTTGACGGTGTTCTCGGTATAGCCTGTGGTGGTGATGATTTGTGGGACGGTGAGTGCATCGGGGACGGATTCAAATTCCTGTTCGAGCCACGGGCGGAAGTCTAACGGCAGAGAGGAAGGAAATCCTGTTTTGCGCGGTCGGGGTTTACGGGTCTTTACATACTTTGCTGTTGAGAACTCGGCGTAGGGAGTTACGTATTTCTCGGGGTGCTTTGATGAGTCCTCTATGTAGGTGAGCAGGTCTTCTTTCAGCACGGTATATTTTCTTGTTCTCTTGCCGGTGTTCTGGCATTTGATAAAGCCGTTGTTAAGCATCCACGCGCATTTACGTTTGCTGATATGCAAGGCACACCGCACCTGTTCGCCCGACAGCACTTGCGGTAAGCTGCTCAACATTTCTTACCACCTCGGATTGTATATCGTTTACCTTTATCATTGGTAGTCCTAACGAGGTAATCGATGAAGGAATCTTTAGTGAAGATATAACCGCCCTTATAAGTATAGGATTCGATCTCACCGTTTTTTAGCACGGTGTAGATTGTGTTCTTGCCGACGGGTGACCACCGAGCTGCTTTCATCGGTGTTAAGATATCGGGGCATTTTTTGAGCAGTTTTTGATATGCTTCTCTTTGTTTTTCTTGGTTCATTTTTATTCTCCTTGTGTTTTCTTTGCCCGAGAACACACAAAGGTTTTTATAAGTTTTCTCGCATCTATCTCGCAAATTTCTCGCAAAAATTCAGATGTTTTTCAAAATCTCGCAGAACAGATGGAAATATTGAAGTTTTCAGGGACGGAGAGGGGCGGTGCGGTAGACACTGCCTTTTGCTCGAAATCAGTTTGCGGGCAACCGCACGTGAGTTCGAATCTCACCGTCTGCGCCAAGTTAAAAGGCTATGCCAAAAGGCATAGCCTTTTAACTATTTTGTGGGCGGTAGGGTGAAAACACAGTGATAAAGAACAACCAGCCCTGCGGAAAGCAAGGTGCCGCCGACGATGTCTGAAAGCCAATGCACACCTGATACGAGTCTGCCGATAACCATAAATGCAATAAAAGTTGCGATAATAAGGGCGGTACATCTTCTTAGTATCACGTTTTTTATTCGAGAATTTATCTGCATTATAGCAGTTGGCATTACTGTCATGACAAGCATTGTTGTCGAGGACGGATATGAGGCTTCCAGGTATCCGTTAATCAGCACGGGGCGGTAGTTTATGACAATGTACTCGAACAAAATATACAGAGCTATTACCACAATATAAAATCCGCCGAGGGCGAGGATACTGAAATCGACCTTAAGTATACTTTTTCGTTTTAGCCACTGGCACAGTCCGAGTACTGCAAAGCACAATGCAAAGAAAATCGGTACTAATCCTAGCCAATCGGTAATGTGATATAGACTCATATTCACGCCGGTAAAGTTATGAAACGCGCCGTTTACCGCGGCAAAGCCAACCGATGACCCATGTGGTCCTATTGCTCTGACATCTACAAGCAAAGCAGCTATTGTCCATAGTGCGAAAGCTACAATGAGTAATATTGCGACACATAGTTTTCTTTTATTTTTCAATTAAAAAATCCTCCCGTAAGTAGACTGGGCGTTAGCCTAATCACACTTTACAAGAGGACTAAAATAAATTCAAGAAACAACCCGTCACATCGGCGACACTTTTAGTGTCATCGCCTTTTCACAAGCATTGCCGTCTTAATTACAAGGAGCACAAACAAGAAAATCGCCGCGTAGGGTTGCAGGCTTACAATAAACCAGATAACGCCGATCGCACTCAAAACAAGCGACATTTTATTCTTAATTTTTACCCAAAACACCATGCTACAGTTTTGCAAAGCGAGGGTAAGAATTCCCCACAATATAATTACCACTGTCAATATGTAATGAACAATCCTTAAATATGGTGCCATTTCGCCGAGCGACAAGAGTGACACCGCATTTATAGATTCTTCCACCCTACTGGCAAAAACGGGAATAAAAAGGAACAGAGCAACGCTTATATCAAGAAGCCCGAACAGAAGATCACAAAATTGCTTTTCTCTTTGCTTGCTATTTTCTTCAGCAAGAGTAAGAAGTTCATCGCCCGACAAAAGTTCATCCACCGTTACCGAAAAAAGAATAGCCATAGCTTTTAACGAGTCTATATTAGGGTATCCCCTACCCGATTCCCACTTTGAAACGGTGGTTCGGGACACATAGAGAGCCTCTGCGAGTTCATTTTGTGTCATACCCTTTTGTTTTCTCAGTTCTTGTAATTTCCTATTGAATTCCATCGCAAATCTACTTTCTTTTTAATTTTTCTAATTATACCACACACCATTTTGTTTTGACAAGTGACCTTTTACAAGGTATAATAATATCATTAAGGGTAGCGAGGTGATTTTTTTGTCATACCTGGAGTTAAACAGCGAACTTATAGAAAAGTTTGGCGAACTCGAGCAACTTTGCAATCAGATTTACGACGAGCCGCACGGGGTCACGCAGTACATAAATCAGATGGACGAGTTAGAGTCTGTCGGCAGGGCAAAAGTATCAAGCTGGGATAGCATTTACAGAGCGCTTAAAACGGTGCGGCACAAGAGAAATCAGCTATCGCACGGCGAGGTTTCCTTTAGCGAATCATGTGCCGAGCAGGACGATATTGATTTTATTATGGCGTTTAGGAAAAAGGTTTTAAACTGCACCGACCCCATATCCCTTGCCTTGAACAAGGCCAAAAAGTCAAATCGGCGAGCAAGTTCCGATAGTAAGGGATGCTCGAGCGAGGTAATAAAGGGATTTATGTACATCATTGTGTTTATTGCCTTGATTGCAGGCATTATCGCGGCGGCAGTTTCGCTTACGCGAGGTAACAATTATAATGCAAACGAACTAAAATCGGGTTTTTATTATTTATCAAAAAGCGACGAGAATGGTCGTGTACCGTATTTAAGACTCGACACCGAGTCTTGTGAATTTCAGATGGGCGAAAGCACCACTTTGTCCTATAGTACCGGCGGCAATTATACCATAGAGGATGATAAACTTATTGCCGTTACAGTCGATAATGAGCGTTATGTTTTCGAAATCAGAAATTTTAAAAAGTTAGTTTTGGTAACGACAGAGGAAGGTAATGTTATACTTAACTTTCCTCGTGGCTCACGATTCATTTATAAAGATTAAAAAAGCCGAGCGGGTCACCGCTCGGTTTTTTTATTTTACAGCGTCTATCCACTCATTTTCTTTAAACCCGACAAGCACGAAATTATCACCAACAACAAGTGGACGCTTTACAAGCATACCGTCGGTTGCGAGAAGCGAGATCATCTCATCCTCGGTCATATCGGGAAGTCTATTTTTAAGATCTAAAGACTTGTACAAAATACCGCTCGTATTAAAGAATTTTTTGAGCGGCAAGCCACTTTCCTTGTACCATTTTGTAAGTTCTTCGAGGGTAGGATTATCAAGTTTTATATCGCGCAGTTCATACCCAACTTTATTGTCATCAAGCCATTTCTGTGCTCTCTGGCAGGTGGTACATTTGGGGTAACAAATAAATTTCAGCATAATATCATCCTTTTAGATAATGTTTTGTTCGGGGGTGATTTTGATTTCTTTGCCGAGGGCGAAGGAGTAGATTATGCAGTCGGCAACTTCTAATCCGAGCAGTTTCTGGAGTGCAGAACAGTAAATTGAAAGCTGCGCCGAATATCTTTCCACAAGTTCGTTTTCACTCTTGACGCGGTCGGTTTTATAGTCAATTACTGTGGCGGTTTTACCCTCAATTATGATAATATCGGCAACGCCCTGCAAAAGCACTATATCCCCTGCTCTTCTATCTCCGCCAAACGCCGAGCTGTCAACACCCGTTGTGAACTTATACTCTTTCATAACTGTATCGGCAGAAAGAATTCTCTTACAAAGAGGAGACGAGAAGAAGGTTTCAAGTTTATTTTTATCTATAACTGAAAGTTGCTTTTCGGTTATAAATCCCTTTTGGCAGACTCTAACGAGTTCCGCATCGACATCCTCTGTTGCGCGCTCAAAGTCGGCAAACTGCATAAATGTATGCAGGGCGGTTCCCCTTTGAGCGCCCGTCATTTTATCGTCGAGCATAAAATCAGGGCGGCTCTCGAAATCATATGCGTTATCGCTCTCGCCCTTTGAAATTTCACTGACCGAATAGTGACTTGCAATCCCCGATTGTGCGGTATATGGGTATTCAAATCGCGAAAGCTGTGTGAGTTTATTTATAAGTCCCTCATCGCTGGGTACTCTATCCTCAATCACATTGATTTCGGGGGCAGACAAATCCTCTACCACGCGGGCAGAAAAATCACATCCGGACTCTGCACTATCGTTTTCGACAGAAAAGGTGTTTAAGACGCTCTTCATATTACTATTATTTATTGTAGACATAAGTATCCAACTGCCGTAGTTAGAGGCACTATCAATATAATAGTCGATTTCCTGAAGTTTACTCTCGACATACGCGGTTTCAAGCAAGCCGTCCATTGAGGCTCTTGCAAAAGGAATTATAAGTTTCTCTTTAGCGCGGGTCAGGGCAACGTAAAGCACCCTCATTTCCTCTGAAATGAGTGCGCTTTCCGAAAGGAGCGCCAGGGCCTTATATGAAAGCGGGGCGTATTTTATTGCCTTTTCGCTATCCTTTATAGAGCAGCCAAAGCCAAGTTCTTTATTTATGATGGTATTGGACCAGATATCCATTTTGTTAAACTTTTTAAGCGGGGTTGCCAGGATACAAATAGGAAACTCAAGTCCCTTTGATTTATGTATAGTCATTATTCTGACAGCGTTTTGACTTTCGCTTGTGTTATCGGCAGTTGTGAGTTTTTTATTATTCTCCTGGGTTTTTTCGACAAATCTTAAAAATTCGCCAAGCCCCTTATATCCGTTCTTTTCAAAATGGCGGGCATAATGGCGGAAGGCATCAAGGTTGGCAGTTCTCTGCTCGCCCCCTCGCATAGCGCCTACCATATTGTAAAGTCCAAAAACGCTATAAAGATGCGAAAGCAGGCTATCAACGCTTTGTGCCGCCGCAACTTTTTGAAGCGAGCGCAAATCTGCTATAAACTTAATGCATCGGGTATTTCCATTTTCTGCGCCGTTTTTAACTGCATCAAAAAGGCAGGCGCGTTTGTTTTGCTTACCGCTCTTTATCTCTGCAATCTCGGCAGGGCTAAACAAAAATACCGGCGACATCATTGCCGCACAGAGCGCGATGTCATCAAAGGGGTTACTGATTGCCTTTAAAATTGCCCTTATCATAAGCATTTCGCGGCTCTCCAGGAAATCCTCGCCCGTTTTTTCTACCAAACTTTCAATGTTAAGAGCGGAAAGCGCCTCGCTATAAACGGCAAATCTGCCGCTATCAGACCTTAACATAATGCAGAAATCACTCGGACGGCAGGGTCTTTCCTCGCCGTTTTCTATGACCTTATATCCGCTATCGATAAGTCTTGCGATTTCGCCTGCTACAAGCTGTGCCTCATCCTCAAGGCTCTGCTTTTCGCGGCTACCCTTTTCGCTCTCATAGAAAAGCATTGAAACGGGAGAATACTGAGGCTTGGGGTAATCGGCTCCCGCCTTAAGTTTATCCGCCTCGGTGTAGTTAGCGCCGCAGGTTTTCTCGGTCATAATAGACTCAAAAACCTCGTTTACAAACTCGGTTACTTCACTGCGGCTTCTAAAGTTTTTATCAAAGAAAATCTTGGCAGGGAAATTTTCCCTATCAAAGTCGCAAAACTCCTTTTTCTTGCCCTCAAAAATGTCGGCATCGGCTTGTCTGAATCCGTAGATACTCTGCTTAACATCGCCCACCATAAAGACATTACGGCTCTCGGGCTCGATTGCCTTAAAAATCATTTCCTGAGCGGCGTTTACATCCTGATACTCGTCGATATAAATCTCGTCAAAACGATTCTTTACCGCATCGGCAACGGCGGTTTTAACATACTCGCCGCTTTCATTTTTCTCCCACAAAAGCGATAGCATAAACTGCTCGGCATCCGAGAAATCAACGAGATTTTTCTCTCTTTTTATTGCCGCAAACTCATCTATGAACTCCTTTACAAGCGAGAAAAGGCGCTCTATCGGAGCGTAAATTATATTCTGGTCGGACTCAAAACTTTCGAAACTACTGTAAGAAAGGTAGTCCGCCGCCTTCTTCATAGCATCGCGCGCAATTTCGCGCATAAGTTTAACCTTTTCCTTTACCTCCGGGTCAAGGCTTCTGGGAAGTCGGCGATTTGAGTATGCTATGCTTTTTGCGGTATTATAAGCCTCATCGGCGTTTCTGTCTAATAAGTTTTGTCTTAAAGTTTTAAGCCCCTCAACATCCTCACAAATAAACTCGGATTTTGCGCCATCGGCTATATAATCTATGCAAAGTTCATTGGTGTTTTCGCAGTATTCGATGCATCTCGTGACCTTACTGAAAATGACATCGATATATTTATCGTAGGACTCTCTTGTGGGTTTTACATTCTCAAGCCATTTATCTAATACATCAAATGGGAACGGCATTGCGATTACCCTATGATATATTTTAAGAATTACAGCCGAAAGTTCGCTATCGTTTCTCGAGGAACAGATAAGTTCCACAAGGCGCAGGAAATCGGGATCATTTTGCTCGTAGGCGCTATTTATAACCTTTGAAAGTGCCGAATACATAAGCATTTCATTTTCGGCCTCGTCTACAACACGAAAATCACAGAACAAATCAAGCGCGGCGAAATTTTCGCGCACTATCTTAAGGCAAAATGAGTGAATTGTACTGATTTGCGCCGAGGAAAGTGCCTCAGACTGCGCAATCAAAAAGTCGTTATCACTGTCGAGAGCGAGTTTTTCATCTATCGCCGCCTCGATTCTACTGAGCATTTCATTTGCCGCGGCATTTGAAAAAGTAGTCATCAAAAGGCGGTTTGGATCAAGGGGATTTTCTCTATCGCATATTCTCCTTATTACCCTTTCGACAACCGAGGCGGTTTTACCCGAGCCTGCCGCCGCCGAAACGAGAATAGGACCGCGCGGTGCAGTTATAAAATCAAGTTGCTGACTTGTCCAATCTCTCTTGGCCATTTACTGCACCTCGCTTTCATTTGATTTCTCTACCTTATTGCAAGGGTCTCCCTCTTCAAAGCCGCAAATCATTTTAAAGTCGCAATACTTACATGCGCGGTTTTCCCTACCCACGTATAGCGGATTTATCGAAAGGTTGCCGAGTTTTAATTCGTCTGCCATTTTGCACAGCAGTTTCTCGGTTTGATTTTTTATTGCGGCAAACTCCGAGATATCTCCCGAAGAAACACTGCAATATTTAATTGTATCCTCTTTTTTAACCTCTTCATCATCCAAAATAATTCCGTTCATTCTAAGGGCTGACCTGGATTTTGAGTTTATACTATCCTCATTATCCGAGCCTTTTACCTCAACATCGGGGCGTTTGGCGGGCATATACAAAACACCCGAGGGGGTTATATTTTGTCCATAACGCTTGCCGCCATTTTCCCAGATTGAAAAAAGGTAAAGGAACATCTGAAGGTTAAGACCGAAGGAGAGTTCATCGCGGCTAAAATTCTTGCCGCCGCTTTTATAGTCAATAACTCTAACATAGGTTTTATCATCGGTTTTCTTTATATCGACTCTGTCAACCTTGCCGTGAACACCAATTTTGGTGCCGCCTTCACTGGTTATTCTATATGGCTCTAAATCGCGGCCACGTCTTATTTCGAGTTCGAGATCTTGCGGAGTAAAACCACTATACTGAAGCTCGGAAATCACATATTTTACAACGGGAATAACCGTTGATCTAAGGCGCATAATGCTATATTTCGTGCGATTATCTATAAGCGCACTGCTGCCAATCTGCTCGCTTAAAAACTCGCACAAAAGCGCCTGTACCTTCTCTGTAAGTTCACTATCCGAGAAGGCACAAATCTCCTCTTTTGTATAATCACGAAGCAGTTTTTCCATAACGGCATGAATGGCATTTCCGCTATCCATAGCAGTTACTTCCGCCTTTTTAAGCGGATTTAAAGACAGTCCATAACGGCAGAAATGTGCAAATTTACACAGGTGATACTTCTCTATCTGCGAGGGAGAAATCATCATTTCATCGCCGTAAAGGCTTTGTGCCGCATCTTCACCTATCGCACTATTCCTATTGCGCAATCCCTTGTCTATACTAAGTAGTCTTTCTCTGTAAAGGGAATTTGCTTTACACATAAAATATTCCCTTAAACTGTTTGCAAAGGCTGTGTTTTCGTTATAGTGATTGCAAAGTAGTTCAAAAGCCGATTCATCGGTTCCAAGAAGAGCTTCTTCATAGGCGGAAACCCTGATTTCTTCTACCCCAAGCTTGTCCTTTACATTTGCGATAACCTTAGATGCAAGTGCAGTTTCACCGCTGAGATTGCGAAGAGGATAACTTAAAAACACGCGCGCACTGGCGCAGGTCAAAGCGTTATAAAGATAGTGATATTCGTTTTCATTCATCGTGCCCGATGGGGTCAGAATATCTATTCCCGCACGGCGTACGGCTTTTCTATCGGCATCTGAGAAGATGCCGTCCTCACTATGTCTTTGCGGGAAAACGCCCTCATTAACGCCTACCAAAAATACGGCGCGGATTTTACCCGGGCGCATTCTATCCGCGCTTGCCACCATGACCTCATCCAGATGATGCGGCACCGAGCCGACATCCGAAGCGTTTATCGCCATTTTGAAAATTTCGAGGTATCTTTTAAGGGTAACGCTTTCATTTTCCATCAGCGCCGCAATCTGCGACATAGCATCAAGGCAAACCTCAAAGGCTCTATGTTGCTCGGCGGCTAGTGAGTTATCCGAGAGCGAAAGTTCCTTTGTATAGTCGGAGAGTTTTTTAAGTATGCCGTTTTTAGAGAGGAAATTATAGATACTACGGGTAATACTTCCCCCGCTCGCACTTAAAACTTCCTTTCTAAGCGAGAGCAGAGGCTCAATGGCGGTTTTTCTGATTTCGTTGAGTCTGCAAAGTTCCTCTACCGTCCGCTCATCCATTTCGCCCGCAAGACCCTGCGGATTTTTCTCAAAATCGCGTAGTAGTTCCTTCGGGGAAATTCTCCAGAGTTCTATATAATTTTCAAGTTTTGCCGCATCATCAGCATCTATCGGAGAGATGGGACATTTTAAGTACGAAATAAGGCGAGAAGGCTCAAAAGAACTTATAATAGTTTCGATAAGGCTTACTATAAGCACTACTATCGGGCGGGTGTCGATTGAGGCTCTGGCGTCTGCAAAAAACGGGATATTATAAAGGCGCAGGCTATCATCAATATACGGCATATAGCCCTCTATATCCCTACCCACAACGGCTATATCCTTATACCTATACCCCTCTTCTCTTACAAGTTTATGTATATTAGCCGCAACAAATCTGCACTCCTTTTTAACCGAAGGGGCGCAGAAAATTTTAATATTATCGCCTTTTACCTGATTGCAAACTTCGCCTGCCAAAAGACGCTCAAGCTCTACAAGGTCGTCATTTTCATAAAGGGCCGTCTCTAGTTTCACGGGAGAAAGAATTTCTACCGCATTTTCCTTTGCGATGCGCCGTATTTTCCTATAGGTTTCAAGCGGCATTTTAAAACTCGCCGCGCGTCCCTTTTGAGCGTATTCGTCCGCAGTTAAAATAAGGGTTACCTTAGGGCTATTCCTGAGCATCATTTTTATAACTTCGAGCTGGGAATTATTAAAAGATGAAAACTCGTTTATGATAATATCGTAATTTTCAAAAAGCTGGCCCGACGAAAGCCGTAAAATCGCGGCGGAAAGTTCATCGGAAGGGTCTGCAAGGCTATTTGAAAGGAGAGCATCGTACCAGTTATAAATAGCGCTTATATCAGAAAGTTTTGAGTAAAGCGGACTATCTTGGGGAAAGCCTTTGAGTTTTTCCTCAAAGGCTTTTGCCGAGAGAGATGCTATTTTAAGTTCATCTATAATCGAAGAAACGCGCTGAGAAAATGCGGCGTTAGATGCCTGAGAGGAATAAACCTTAAGTTCGCTCGCGCATTTTTCGGCGGCGCAGGATGAAAGGATAACCTTACCCGCAGAGGAGAGTCGGGTTGCGCCATCGCTTCCGTAAAGTCTTTTAACAAGGCGGCAGAGGTTAGTAAAACTTACAACTTCAACGCGGGAAAAATCAAGGTCACCAAGAGAAAAATAGAGCTGTTTTTCGCTCTCGAAGGACGACTGCTCTGGTATAAGAAGCATAACCTTACGGCCATCTGCCGAAAGGCTTTCTTTTATGCTCTCACATATAAATTTTTCTCTATCGCTTCCCGCTCTTGCAAAAACTGTTTTAAGCATTTTACTTCCTCCGCATTTACTTTATTTTATTATATTATTTTTTCATACAGTTGTCAAAATTTTTTATAAACTTTAAATCGTTCTCGCAAGGTCCCCTATTGCGCCTTTAAAATACTCCTCTCGGGACGCAAAATCGCAGCAGCCGACATAGTATTTTTCGATTTCCTTATGCTTATTTTTTAGTAACGAAGCAAACTGTGCCGCCTCTTTTAAAAGTTCCGATGCGGCTTTTTTCTGAAAATTTGCCCTATAGGAATACCTGCGCATAATTTCTTTATCCAAAAAACGCGCGGCACGCACCGTTTTAAAGGCATCGGGCGAGAGCGGATGGAATTTATTTGAGGTCACGAAACCGAGTTTAAGCTGAGGGATTAAAACATGGTCAATTCTATCGGTAAGTGACATCGGGCAGTGGCAGGCGTAGGCATCGTAGCCCATTTCAGTAGCAGTTTTAAGTATACCTTCGCAAATAATCGAGGAAACGGCTCCGCTATCGTCCTGCAGAACATAAATGCGGTCGCAGATTTTATTTATTGTATCGGTGAAAAAGAGCACGCCGCTTTCGGTAACTGTGCTTAAAAATCTGTGTTTAACTCGCCCTGTACCTGTCTTTTTATCCTTAAATTCGCGGATGCAAAGCCTTGCCACAAAGTTTGAAAGCTTAGATATATCCACACATCTTGATGCTATGCTTTCATTTGAGGAAAGGAGCATTCCCGCCGCTCTTATAAGACTCCTAAAACGGATTTTTAGCATTTCCTCTTCCCTCATAAGCGCGGCAATTTTGTCCTTGTTTTTTCTTAAAAAATCGGTGTCGAAAAAGTCATAAAGCGAAACCACCCTTTCAAACGCGCCACTCATTTTAGGCTCAATTGTATGCGGTGCGGTGGCATCAATAAGCGAGAGCTTTCCATCGCAAATTAGTGCCGCATCAAGCGAATCGGGGTCGAGCGAGCAGTAAATAAGTTCGCTTTCACCGCCGTTTGAAAGGGCAGATGCCGCTTTTTTTATAAAGGTTGATTTTCCGCTCCCTGCACCGCCTTTTACAAGGCAGGCACAGTCGATTTCTTTTTCGTTTGTAAGTTCCGAGGTGTAGGAAACAAAGCCTTTTGGGGTTGTGGCGCCTATAAAAAAACGATATGTATTTTCACTCTGAAGCATAAAATCCTCCCGATTTAAAGAGTTTTATTTCCAATATATTCGTTTTAAGGCTTTTTTGACACAAAGCGTGTTTTTGCTCCCTTTTTTGCTGTTTTTATTAAAAAACTCTTGAAAAGGGCGAGAAAATGGCGTAGAATAGAGGTAACAAAAAGGCTAGTCCTTGTAAAAAATATTTCTGCGACGCAGAAGATTGGAGAATATTATGTCTAAAGAAATTTTAGTTGAAACCTCTGCCCGTCACGTTCATCTCTCTCAGGCCGACCTTGAGACCCTTTTTGGTAAGGACGCAAAACTTACCCACAAAAAAGACCTTTCTCAGCCCGGGCAGTTTGCTTGCGAAGAGAGAGTTACTGTTATAGGTCCCAAGAGAGAACTTAAGGGCGTTTCCATTTTAGGTCCTGTTCGTCCCGCAACTCAGGTTGAAATCTCGCTTACAGATGCTCGCAGCATCGGTGTTGCCGCTCCTATCCGTGAGTCAGGCGATGTCAAGGGTAGCGCAGGTTGTAAACTTGTAGGTCCCTGCGGTGAGGTTGAGATCAGCGAGGGCGTTATCGTTGCAAAGCGACATCTCCACACAACTCCTGAGGATGCCGCAAAATTCGGTCTTGAGGACAAACAGATTATCTGTGTTAAGATTGAGTCTGAGCAACGCTCTGTTGTTCTTGACGATGTTGTTGTTCGCGTTTCCGAGAAATTTGCAACCGCTATGCATATTGATACCGACGAGTCAAATGCCGCTTGTGCAGGTAGCGTAGGTTTAATCCTCGACTAGTTAAATATTATAGAAAAAGGCTTGTACCGAAAACGGTACAAGCCTTTTTTGTTTAAAGTTTCTTATTTTTCTCAAATGAGGCGTTAACCGCCGCGTTTACGATTTGGCCGAGTTCTTTTTCTTCGAGCACCTTTACTCCCTCAATAGTAGAGCCACCCGGAGAGCAAACGTCGGTCTTTAATTTTTCGGGGTCCTGACCGCTTGTGACAGCAAGTTTAGCCGCGCCGAGAACTGTTTGTTCAGCAAGTTTTAGCGAAATATCGGGAGAAAGTCCACAATTTACTCCGCCTTCTGCGAGTGCTTTTATAAACATAAAGACGAAAGCGGGTCCACAACCCGAAACCGAGGTTGCAGCATCGATAAGGCTCTCGTCCAAAGGCGCTATCTCGCCCGAAAGAGAAAGCATCGATAAAAATTCATCTTTTTCCTCGTTTTGTACCCTATCGTTTGTGCAGTAGACTATCATTCCCTCTCCTACTGCCACGGGTGTGTTGGGCATTATTCGGATTATGGGGAAGGCACCGAACATATTTTCAAGACGCGAAAGGGTAACTCCCGCCGCCATAGAAACCAAAACAAATCTATCTTCTCTATTTTCCAGCGTGCTTCTAAGTTCGGTTGCAACACTTTCTAAAAACTGCGGTTTTACGCCCAAAAAGATAAATTTACACTTGTCACAAACTGTCTTTGAATCTGTTACAAAACTTTCGCTCTCGCCCGCTACCGCGCGCGCCTTTTCTATATCGTTATCCGAAAGGGCAACATTTTCTCCGCCGACTTTTTTTATAACAGCCGAGGCGAGCGCGCCGCCCATTTTTCCTGTTCCCACAAAGCCTGCAAGAAACATTTTTTCACTTCCTATCTTATGTGACCTTTTCCCTCAATCACATATTTATAAGTTGTCAGTTCATCGATTCCCATAGGGCCTCGGGCATGCATTTTCTGGGTGGAAATACCGATTTCGCAACCAAGCCCGAACTCACCGCCATCTGTAAATCTCGTTGAGGCGTTTATATAAACCGAGGAACTATCTATCATATTTGCAAAATAGTTTTGTGCGGTTTTGTCTGTCGAGATTATTGCCTCGCTGTGTCCCGTTGAGTGCTTTGAGATATGCTCTACCGCCTCTTCTACACCCGATACGATTTTAACTGCGAGAATGTAATCTAAAAATTCAGTATCAAAATCGGTTTCGCCCGCGGGTGTTGCCTCAATTACCTTCTGCGCCTTTTGGCAGAGACGAAGTTCCACCTTATTTTCACTTCTATGCTCGACAAGTCGCTCTTTAAGGCGGGGCAGAAACTCGTTTGCCACATCCTCGTGAATAAGGCAAACCTCAGCCGCATTACAAACCGAGGGGCGCGAGGTTTTAGCGTTTTCGATTATATCAAGCGCCATATCAAGATCCGCCGATTTATCTACATAAATATGGCAGATTCCTGTACCCGTCTGGATACAAGGAACAGTTGCATTCTTAACGCAGGACTCGATAAGTCCCTTACCGCCGCGGGGAATAAGCAGGTCGACATAGCCGTTTGCCTGCATAAGCGCGGTGGCGCTTTCTCTTGAGGTGTCCTCAATTAAGTTTATAAGATTTTCGCAAAGTCCGAGTTTTTTTAGCGCGCCGCGAAGAGCTGAAACTATGGCACTCGCCGAACGAAAAGCCTCTTTTCCGCCGCGAAGAATACAAACGCTGGATGCCTTAAGGCAAATAGCCGCAACATCGGAAGTTACATTGGGGCGGCTTTCGTAAATGACCGCAACAACGCCTATGGGCGCCGAAACCTTTTTAATTACGAGCCCATCCTCGCGGGTTTTCTCGCTTATTATTTTGCCTACGGGGTCAGGAAGGTGCGCCACTTTGCGCATAGAATCTGACATATCGCAGATTCTCTTATCCGAGAGGGCAAGGCGGTCGAGCATCACGTCGGAAATGATACCGCGTGCGGCATCCAGGTCCTTTTGATTTTCGGCTAAAATATGCTCCTTTGCCTCTTCTAAAGCATCCGCCATAGCCAAAACGGCGTTCACCCTTTGCTCTTTTGAGAGAGAAAATGCGCATTTTTTGGCATTTAAAGCGTCAACTAATATATCGTGAGTTGTTCTCATACTAGCACTTCTTTCCTATAAAGCGTGTTCCAACGGATTTGCCGTTTACGATATCATAAAGGCTGAGAGGATTAGAGCCGTTTGCAATAACCATATCGATTCCCTGCTCGGTTGCAATTTCGGCGGCGTGAAGTTTCGTTCTCATTCCGCCTGTACCGAGTTCACTTCCCTTACCCTCTCCGAGCGCCATTACCTCTGGGGTAAGTTTCTCAATAGTTGAAATAAGGGTCGCATCGGGGTTTTTATGGGGGTCTGCGGTGTAAAGCCCGTCAATATCCGAGAGGAGAATAAGAAGGTCCGCTTTAACGCTTGTTGAAACAATCGCGGCGAGGGTATCATTATCGCCGATTACGATTTCCTCGGTTGCAACTGTATCGTTTTCGTTTATTATGGGCAGAGCATCAAGCTCTAAAAGGCGGTTTAAGGTGTTCTCAAAATTAGTGTGGCGTTCCTCGTTTTTAAGGTCAGAACCAGTTATGAGCATCTGTGCCGTAGTGTGATTATACTGCGAGAAAAGTCTATCGTATGTATACATAAGCTCGCACTGACCGACTGCGGCGGCCGCCTGCTTTGTTGGAATATCATCGGGGCGTTTTTTGATATTTAACTTGCCCATACCCATTCCGATTGCGCCCGAGGACACCAAAATAATCTCGTGACCGATATTTTTAAGGTCACTGAGTATTTTGCAAAGTTCCTCTACAAGCAGGATGTTCATTCTTCCCGTTTTGTGAGCGAGGGTCGATGTTCCGACTTTAATTACGATACGCATAGCACTACCTCTTAAAATTTAATTAATATTAAATTTTATTATAACAGTTTATTTTCGCTTTTTCAATAAAATTTGATATATTTTTGACGCAAGTTAAGGGCGAGCACTCTGTCCCGCCCCGCGATTTGTTAAATGGTTTCAAGTTTTATTATATCGGTATTGCCGGAAAAGCCGTTTGTGGTGCCGCCCGTTATAACGATTTTATCGCCTGTTTTGAGGTTAAAGGTCTCCTTTGCAAGTTTTTTTGCAGTGTAGAAAAGAACCTCGGTTGAGGGCATGACCTCGCATTTTACGGGGGTTACTCCCCAGGAAAGCGCAAGTTTTCTATAGGTTTTCTCGTCGGTTGTAAGCCCCAGAATATCGGCGGGCGGGCGAAAGCGCGACACCATTCGCACAGTCGTGCCCGAAAGCGAGCAGACTGCAATCGTTTCGGCGCCTATATCAATCGCCATATTGCAGGTGGCGTGAGAGATGGCGTCAACTGTATTCTGAATTTTGAACTGTCTATTTAAAAACCGCCTTTTGTACGAAATATTATGTTCGGCGCAAAGGGCGATTTTTGCCATAGCCTCGGCGCTTTCTATGGGATATTTACCCGCGGCGGTTTCTCCCGAGAGCATAACCGCACTTGTGCCATCAAAAACTGCGTTTGCAACATCCGAAATTTCGGCTCTTGTGGGGCGCGGATTATAGGTCATAGTTTCGAGCATTTCGGTAGCAGTTATAACCTTTTTACCGAGTAGTCTACACTTTTTTATAATTTCCTTTTGAATTGCAGGAACTTCCTCAAAGGGAATCTCGACCCCCAAATCTCCCCTTGCAATCATAATTCCCTCACACTCGGCACATATCTCATCTATATTCTCTACTCCGAGTCGGTTTTCGATTTTTGCAATTATTCCTATTTTTTCACCGCCGTTTTGCTGAAGTATTTTTTTTATATCCCTTACATCCTGTGCCCGCGACACAAAGGATGCGGCAATAAAATCAACATCATTTCGTATGCCGAAAATCACATCTTCTTTATCTTGCTCACTTAAATACTCGCGTACTAGGTTTTTTCCCTCAACCGACAGACTTTTTCTATCGCTTATCTCTCCGCCCGAGAGAATTTCGCACCTGACATCACCGTCTTTTATCTCCAAAACCTTAAAAACAAGCAGTCCGTTATTGACCTTTATAACATCTCCCACCTGCACAAGTTTCGCAAATTCCGGGATGCTTATCGACACAAAATCCGCATTGCCAAGCGCTTTTGACTCTGTAAAGGCAAAAGCCTTGCCAGTCTTGAGTATGGCTTTTCCACCCTCGAATTTACCTATTCTCATCTCGGGGCCCTTAGTATCAAGCATTATGGGCAGTGGTGCGCCGAGTTCTTCCCTAACCCTTTTAATTTTTTTGATATTCTCAAGATGGATTGCGTGGTCGCCGTGAGAAAAATTAAGCCTGGCGCAGTTCATTCCCGCCAAAATAAGCTGACGAATTTTTTCCTCGCTACAACTTGCGGGACCTATCGTGCAAATGATTTTAGTCTTTCTCATTTTATTCCCCTGTTTCCCTATTTTTTTATTATTTTGTCACTTTTATTTTTATTTAAAAGTTTATTGACAATAAAAATGTAAGATGATATAATTACAAGGTACTGTGAAACTGTGTAAGTAGCGAAACCTAAACTGTTTAAAAGAGAGTGAGCATCGGCGGCTGGGAGTGCTCTAAACAGACTTTTCGTGAATTTCAGCAGCGGAGTGCGCGGCGAAGTTTGATTTTGCAATATAAGCCGTGTGTTGTGCGCACGCCAAGGGCACAAAAAAGTGCAGAAGTAATTTCTGAATTTGGGTGGTACCGCGGGTTTATCTCGTCCCTTATTTTAGGGGGCGAGTTTTTTATTTGCCTATCCACACTTAAGATAAAGAAAGGAAGCTATTTATGGCAGACAAGACATCTTCGGTAAAATCGGCCTTTGAGGCGGCTCTCTCCTCTATCAGCAATATGGAAGAGCTCGAAAAAGTAAGGGTTGAATTTATCGGCAAAAAGGGTTACGTTACCGAGCTTATGCAGGAAATGAAGTCTATTCCCAACGAGGAGAAAAAGGCTTTCGGTCAGGCAGTTAACGTGCTCAAAAACGAAATTAACGATGCTCTCACAGTTAAGCGTGAGGAACTTAAACAAAAGGAAATCGAACTTGAATTAAGCCGTATGCCCGAGTTTGACATTTCCATTCCCGCAAACTTAGAGAGAGGATCATATCATCCAATCACTCTCGTTCAGAGACAGTGCGAGGAGATATTTAAGTCTATGGGATTTGCGGTTGAGGACTACAGCGAGGTAGTTACCGACTACGAATGCTTTGAGGCACTCAACATTCCTAAAAATCACCCTGCAAGAGATATGCAGGACACATATTATCTTGAGAACGGTCAGCTTTTAAAGTCGCATACTTCGGCGGCGCAAAATGCCATCTACAAGAAATACAAGGACGCTCTCGTAAACGAGGGCAAACCCATTAAGGCTATCTTCCCCGGAAGATGCTTTAGAAACGAGGCAACCGATGCTTGCCACGAAAACACCTTTTTCCAGATGGAAGGCGTTATGGTTGACAAAGACATTTCCATTTCAAACCTTATCTTCTTTATGAAGACTATGCTTTCGGAAGTGTTTCAGAAAGATATTAAGGTAAGGCTTCGTCCCGGTTTCTTCCCCTTTGTTGAGCCCGGATTTGAACTTGACATAAGCTGCCTTATCTGCGGCGGCGAGGGTTGTCCCTCTTGTAAGCACAGCGGTTGGCTTGAGCTTTGTCCCTGCGGAATGATTCATCCCGAGGTTTTAAAGGCGGGCGGAATTGATCCCGAGGAGTATACAGGTTTCGCATTTGGCCTCGGTCTTACAAGACTTGCTATGATGAAGTTCGGAGTTAAGGATATTCGAGACCTTAATAGCGGAAGCCTTAAAACATTATCACAGTTTACTGACGACAAGTAAGAAAGGAGAGCGACAATATGTTTTTATCAATGAATTGGATCTCGGATTTTGTCGATCTTTCCGGACTTGACAAGAACGAGTTGATTTCTAAGTTTTCCCTCTCCACTGCCGAGGTTGAAAACGAGATTTTCTATAAAGGTAGTGACATCAGCGGCATAGTTGTTGCCGAAATCAAATCTGTAGAGGAGCATCCCGAGTCAAAGAAACTGCATCTTTTAAAGGTCGACATCGGCGAGGGAGAGCTTGTTGATGTTGTTTGCGGTGCCCCTAATGTAAGGGTTGGAATGAAGACCGCTTTTGCAAAACTCGGCGCACAAATCGGCGACATTACCATCGCTCCCAGAAAGCTCGCAGGTTACACCTCTAACGGTATGTGCTGTTCTGAGAAGGAAATCGGCATCAGCGATGCTAACGATGGCATTATGGACATTACCGACGATGTAGCGCTTGGCACCGATCTTAAAGATATTTACGAGATTGAGGATATTATTTTTGAGGTTGACAACAAATCTCTTACCAACCGTCCTGACCTTTGGGGACATTACGGAATCGCAAGAGAGTTTGCCGCTATTGCGGGCAGAGAATTGAAGCCTCTTGACACTGCAGACCTCTCTAAATATGATGCTCTTGAAAAAATTGACCTTAAGATTGAAGATCCTCTTTGTCAGAGATATTCTTCCATTAAATTTAGTAACATCAGCGTTCACAAGAGCCCCGTTAATATGAGAATCAGGCTCTATTACTGCGGAATGAGAGCTTTAAATTTCCTTGCCGACCTTACAAACTATCTTATGCTTGAGATGGGTCAGCCCATGCATGCTTTTGACTCGCGCAAGGTTGAGAGCATCAGAATTAAGCGTTTCCCTGCTCCCTTTAAGTTTACAACGCTTGACGGCATTGAGCGTGACTGCGATGAGAACACCCTTATGATCTGTAACGGTGACACACCTGTTGCTATTGCAGGAATTATGGGCGGACTTGACAGTGAAATCGTTGAGGATACTTCCACGCTCACACTCGAGTCGGCTACATTTGATGCGGCTTCGATAAGAAAATCGACAGTTCGTCTTGCGCACAGAACCGACGCTTCAATGCGCTACGAAAAGAGCCTTGACCCCGAAATGACAGTTGCCGCGGTTGCCCGTTTTGTAAAACTTCTCTGCGATATTGATAGTTCTGCAGAGGTTGTATCTGCGCTCACTGATGAGTACGCTTACAAGTATCCCGAGGTTAATTTAAGTTTTGACAAGGCTTTTGTTGACAAGTATACAGGCATTGAGATTGGCAACGACACAATCGTTAATACCTTAAAGTCACTCGGTTTCGGCGTTTCTCTCTCGGGCGATAAGTTTGATGTAACCGTTCCAAGTTGGAGAAGTACCAAGGATGTTACCATTAAGGCGGACATCATCGAGGAAATTACCCGTATTTACGGTTACGACAACTTTGCCATCAACACCGCATCGGTTCCCCTTTACCCTGTCCGCGCCGACAGAGAAAAGACCGATGAGGACTTTATAAAGGATATTTTAGTTAAGCGTTTTTCAATGCACGAACTCCACTCTTACGTCTGGGCTTACTATGATGAGTACAAGGCGCTCGGGCTCGAGATTGAGAATAATGTTGAGCTTGTAAATGCTACAAACCCCAACATTAAGACAATAAGAAAATCCATTGTGCCCACCCAGCTTTGCCAGGTTAAGTATAACACCGCTTATTCAAGTGATTTTGCGGTCTTTGAGATTGGCCGAGTTATTGACGGACTTAAAGCTGACGGAATGTGCAACGAGAAAAAGAAACTCGCCGTAACTCTCTACAGTAAAACTCGCGAGATGGAAGCGCTTTACTTTGAACTTCGTGACATCCTTTGTGTTATCGCCGATGACATCAAGCATCTGCCCCTTACCTTTAAGAAGGCAGAGGCAAGCCACAGTTATCAGCATCCCAAGAATTTGAATGAGATTTACTGTGACGGCAAAAAACTCGGCGAAATCGGTATTGTTAACTCGGTTGTTTCCAAGAAAATTGACAAGAAGGCAAATATTGTTTACGCCGAAATCGATGTTTCAGAGTTCGCAGAAATTGAGAACGCGGGCATAAAATATGATGAGCCTTCCAAGTTTCCCGAGATTGAAATTGACCTTTCGTTTATTTCAAACACCTTCGCTCCCATAAGCGAGGCTATCTCGGCGGCTAACTGTCCTCTTGTTAAATCGGTCAAAGTTGTTGACACCTATACAGACGAGAGCGGCAAGTCCATTACCGTTCGCATCCTC
>JAZQLL010000139.1:0-3407 GCA_045542675.1 Oscillospiraceae bacterium | reverse complement strand
TGTGATTTTGTTGTTCGTTTCAGAAGAGAAGGCGATTTTATCTCGCTTTTCCCACGAAATGTTACAAAAAATTTAAAAAAACTTTTAAATGAGTCAAAAAAACCTTTGGAAAAAAGAAATATAATACCCCTTGTAGCCTTCGGCTCACATGTTTTATGGGGTAACGGAATTGGAATTGACCGCGCAGCGCGTGTTGATGAAAATACTCGTGATATTCTTTTTATTGAGGTTTTTGAAAAATAAATTAACGGAGTTACCCTTATGAAAAATGACATTTTAAAGATTCTTGTGACCGAAGAAGAGCTTAAGGAAAAGGTAAAAGAACTCGGTGAAAAAATTAGCCGAGATTACAAGGGCAAAAAGCTTCTTATGGTAAGTGTTCTTAAAGGTTCTGTTCTCTTTATGGCAGACCTTATGCGCGCCGTTACCATCCCCTGTAAGATAGATTTTATGGCAGTTTCGAGTTACGGCGGCGGAGTTAAGACCACCGGCGTTGTAAAAATCATTAAAGACCTTGATATCGACCTTTCGGGGTACGATGTACTTATAGTTGAGGATATTCTCGATAGCGGAATGACCCTTTCCTATATAACCCATCTTCTCAAAACGAGAGGCGCAAACAGTATAAAAATTGCCACCCTGCTTGACAAACCAGCAAGGCGGCAGGCAGATATTACCGCAGACTATTTCTGCTTTGATATTCCCGATGAATTTGTTGTGGGTTACGGTCTCGACTATGACGAGGAATACCGCAATCTGCCCTTTGTCGGTGTGTTAAAGCCCGAAGTATATACTAAATAAACCACGGAGGTACCCGCTGATGAAAAAACGCAGCGCTGTCAGTGTTATTCTGACAATTCTTCTTATAGGTGTTGTGTTGTGGGGAAGTTATAATATGCTCCCCAAGCCCAAAACCCTTGAATACCATGAGGTAATGTCCTACTTTGAGAGCGGACAGGTTCAGTCCTATGTTATTGACCTTAATAACGGAAAACTTAAGGTTGAACTCAAAGAAAAGGATGAAAAACTCGGAGACGATGAATTCACCTTTCAACTGCCCTTTGTTGAGCGCTTTTTAGATGATATTGAGCCCTCTGTTGAAAAGTACGGTCTTGAGAAATATGACTATGTTCCCCAAAAGGTGACACCCCAGTGGCTTAGCTGGTTACTCCCCGTTTTACTTAGCGGTGGAATGATATTCCTTTTCTTCTTCCTTATGCGCAAAATGCAGGATGGCGGTCCGGGAGGAAAAATGTCATCCTTCGGTAAGGCAAAAATTGCAAATACCAAGGATAGCACCACCACATTTAAAGATGTTGCAGGTGCCGACGAGGAAAAGGAAGAACTTGCAGAGATTGTTGATTTCTTAAAATCGCCTAAAAAATTCAATGAACTCGGCGCCAGAATTCCCAAAGGCGTTCTACTTATGGGACCTCCGGGAACAGGTAAAACCTTGCTTGCGCGTGCCGTTGCCGGCGAGGCAGGTGTTCCCTTCTTCTCCATTTCGGGTTCGGACTTTGTTGAACTTTATGTGGGTGTCGGCGCATCGCGTGTACGCGATTTGTTTGAGCAGGCTAAAAAGCACTCGCCCAGTATTATTTTTATCGACGAGATTGACGCCGTAGGTCGTCACAGAGGCGCAGGTCTCGGCGGTGGACACGACGAGCGCGAGCAAACTCTAAACCAGTTACTTGTTGAAATGGACGGATTCGGAGTTAACGAGGGAGTTATCGTTATCGCCGCTACCAACCGTCGCGATATACTTGACCCCGCACTGCTTCGTCCCGGTCGATTTGACCGCGAGATTGCAGTAGGTTACCCCGATGTTAAGGGTCGAGAGGAAATACTCAAGGTTCACTCCAAAAACAAGCCTCTCTCGCCGGATGTTGATCTTTCTACCATTGCTCGTTCCACCACAGGTTTCACAGGCGCAGATCTTGAAAACCTTATGAACGAGGCGGCTCTTTTGGCGGCGAGAAATTCCCGCAGAGCAATAACCGAGAAGGATATTGAGGAAGCCACAATCAAGGTTGTTGCAGGTACCGAAAAGAAATCCCGCAAGGTTACCGCAGAGGACAACCGCATAACCGCTTATCATGAGGCGGGTCATGCGGTTTGTATGCATTATCTTAAGACTCAGGACCCCGTTCACCACATTTCGATTATCCAGCGCGGTATGGCGGCAGGATTTACTATGTCCCTACCCGAGCAAGATAAGACACACATGTCAAAAACCGAAATGCGCGAAACTATTATAGGTCTTCTCGGCGGAAGAGCGGCTGAGCAACTCACCCAAAATGATATATGCACAGGCGCATCCAATGATATGGAGAGAGCGACCGCTATTGCAAGAGCAATGGTTACAAAATACGGTTTCTCGGATAAGATGGGCAATGTAGTTTACGGAAATGACAACAATGGTGAGGTTTTCCTCGGCAGAGAAATCTCTCACTCACGCGGTTATTCTGAGGCTACTGCTATTGAGATTGACCGCGAAGTCCGGGCTATTATTGATGAGGCTTACAATGAGGCTCTTAAGATTCTCACCGAGCACATGGATAAACTTAAGCTCATCGCAGAGTATCTGCTCGTCCACGAGAAGATGGATCAGCCTCAGTTTGAGTCACTTATTGAAAAAGGCTTTGTGGAGTCAATAGAGTCGGATAGCACTCGCACTATTGAAGCGGGCGGAGCTGTCGAGAATGGCGATGGATCGGATAACCCCGATAACGATATCATAAGACATTAACGAAGAATAGAGGAATCTATTATGGAAAGGCGCAAGCCATTTATGCAAAATGTAAAGAAGGGCGGACCCAACACCATCTTTGATATAAAGGTGATGATCTGCTACATTCTTAATACTCTGGGTGCCCCCATTTCCGCCGAGAATTTATCAACGGTTGTGGTAACTCAGGAACTTGTTAATTACTTTGAGTACCAAAGTGCTTTGGGTGAATTACTCGATGGCGGGCATATAGAGAGATTTTCAAACGATGAGGGCGAGGAATTTTATAAGATTTCCGAAAATGGAGCAGCTTTAGTGGTGGA
Organism: Oscillospiraceae bacterium; assembly: GCA_045542675.1. GTDB lineage: Bacteria > Bacillota > Clostridia > Oscillospirales > Ruminococcaceae > SIG578. The sequence continues at coordinate 356 of JAZQLL010000139.1, read as the reverse complement.
CCTTGAGTCATCGCTATCCCCCGCTCTTCGCAGTTATGCCATAAGAACCGCTATGCAGGTTTTGACCTTTAAGCAAAATGAAAAGGAAAATACAGTAACGGTAACCCGCGCCAAAGAGGGCGGATATCTTCTATCGGTTGAAATTCCGGGAACTCCCGAGCCGCTTTGCTCATTTACTCTATATTTCCCCGAAAGGCTCCAGGCAGAGAGAGCAAGGGATGGATTTTTAGAGAATCCCACCCTCGCCTACACCTCTCTTCTCTGTGCGCTGACGGGCGACCGCACCACGCTTCTTACCGCACTTTCCGACAAAGTAGGCGGTTTCTAAAAACAGAAAAGCCATCTGCTCTGCAGGT
>JAZQLL010000138.1:0-3423 GCA_045542675.1 Oscillospiraceae bacterium | reverse complement strand
TGCGCTCTGGTACATCACCTGGGACCCGACCCAGCCCGTCGCCACACGCCCGCTGGCTATCCAGCTCAACGGCACCTGGTACACCTATGGTTGGGATCTGACGAAAAACATCTGCGAAGTATTTGGGCCGGCCGGATACATCCGTACCGCCTATACCTACACACCCTACGGCGAAGTGAGTGCCACTGGCGATATCACCCAGCCTATCCAATGGAGCAGCGAGTACAACGACACGGAAACCGCCCTCGTCTACTACAACTACCGTCACTACAACCCGGTTGATGGGCGGTGGATCGGGAGGGATTTTGTGCCAGATAAACAAATGTCAGAATATGCTTTCTTGGGGAATGCGCTTTTCCGTGCGTTTGATTATCTTGGTTTGAAAAAAACAGACAATTTTTTCGGTCATAACGAGAAAGATTTCCGCGACTGGTATCATCGTCAAGTGAAACAAAAAGGTATGCCTGATGCTAAAACTAAACGACAAATGGACAGACACTATGAGGAGTGGAAAAGGTCAGGATGCCCAGATGGGGAACTGAATAAAAGAGGCTCGGGAGCTAGAGAGAGAAATAGGGGAAAGCATAATAAAGAGAAAAGGGGGTATTATGATGATGACGATGACGACTATACTCCACCTTCATCTACAATTTATGAACAAGAGGAAATAGTAGGTGGGCATGAAGATGATTATGCGCAAGAAGACGCGTATGACTGGCGTGCAGTGGCAGTCGGGTCTCTCGATATTGTTGCAAGCATAGCGATAGTTGTAGCTACTATTGCCGAGGACGTGGGAACAGGTGGCGTAGGTATCATAAATGATATTCCTTCTTTTGCCGCTGCTGGATCCTTGATAGCTAGAGGTGCTTCAACTGTTAAATCGGCTATAAGATTTGCTAAATCGGCCCCAAGACATTCTCCTGCTTTAAAACCTGCTCTAACCTATTGATTTCAATGTAATAATAATCTCCTGGGGAAATATGAAAAAGTATTTCCTCAGGAGAGTAAAAAGTAAATAAATTATATGGATTTAGACATTTCTCTTTTTTGTGAAGGGGTCCCAAAAAAATCACCCTTGCGTAATATTCTCGATAAAACTCGATCAGGAAGATTTGTTACTCCCAAATTTGACTGCCCTATTACTCAACATAGGATTCATATGAAAGAATTCTTGCAATGGCTTAATGTGCATCATGATGAAATAAAGAAATGTAGAAATAGTTGTATTTCAATTGCTTTTTTTCCTCGATATAAGATTTCAGATATGTCTATTATGCTAACTCTTAATATTATGAAGCTTATAAAAGAATATGGCATTCACGGTATAGAGTTGTGCATGTACCCTATTGGTGACGAAAAAAAACGATACAAAAAAAGGTCGTATCTTGTAATTGCCGCTGAACAAATTGAAGAGAAAGAAAACGTCAAACTTCCACCTAGCATTAGGAGAGTGCTAAAACAGAGGAAACTCGATTGCTTGTATACAAACGATTACAACCCTTACAAACCATTAAATATCAGCTATGACACTATATCTCCTCTTTTTGGCAAAATGCCTTATTCGCGTTTTTTGACTTTATACAAATTTTTAAACATTTCATGTTTTCCTACATTTTATATCCAATCTTCAGTTATATCAGAAGCGTTAAACTATAAAAAGAGGCTAGAGTTCATTTTTAATTTACCTCAGAGAAGAGGTAAGAAGGCTAAATTCATAATTTAATCCTGTTTCTTCCTTTTTGATAGACGTTTATTAATCTAACTCATTGTTAGAAAGTTGCTGAATATCCTAAGTTTCAAATATAGTATGAAAAGTAGCTTGAAGTATTTCTGCAAATGTGGGTGAAGTTGGGGTAAACCTTGTCATCCACTTGTAGCCGCATGCGAGTACTCCTACCTATCTGGGGCGTCAAGTTCACCTGAATGCAACACGTTTATCCCTAAATCGGCTCAATGTGAATGCGAAAGGGTAATGTTAACACGTTTCGTAAAACCTTAATAACAAGTCTTATCCAAAGCTTCCTGCGACCGTTATGAGTCGAAGCAAATTTCGAGGCAATTTTCAGAAAATGGCATCATTTTTCACGAACCGTTTATGCACAATGTGTTAGAGTTGCTAAAAATCACAGTCACAAAAAGGCTATTATGGGAGCGGTCGTAACCAAGACAAAATGGTAACGACCGCTCCTTTTTTGTGCCTTGATTTCAGCGGGTTATAAAAACGCAACACATAACAGAAAACGGACTTCCCAGGCTGATTTTGGGCTCTTCTGCAATAATTGAGGAATGACCAACCGACGCAAGATACGAAGAAGAAGAAATTTATTAGTAAAAGGCAGAAAAATATTGAGTATGGAAGAGAAATCTCCTACCATGCCCAGTGTTGTGTTCTTGAAGTACTTAAGAATTACAGGAGAGGGCGGGATAGTCAAGGCAAATTTTCTTACGCCACGTGTGCTACGCTACAAAATCGAGACAAAAATGGATTGACATCAGGGGGAATTGAATGATATAAGAACCATATGCGCTGATTGTGCACAAGAATGGGGGCTTAAATTGCCTTCCTAAGTGTCGAAAAAATAGCACCAGTTTAAGTAGTAATAAAATAATATTGACTTACTCACTCTCACCACCTATAACTACCATTGCAATGAAGAAAAGTAATTCGGTTACAATACAGCAGCAAGTTTCAGTGCCTCTCCATATTGAAGTAGTCGGAAGCGCAACCGACAAAGGCAACGGAGAATGCTGGGTAAACATTGGTGCTCGACGGCTGGAATCGGCAAGCGAGAAGCAGGGTATAATAATGTTCGTGTGCGTTATAGCAAGCGATACGTATGTCTATCAAATTCCAGCATCTACACTCAATTCAATTTTCAAAGAGAAAAACGTGACCATCAATATTAATCGCGTCAAGTACGATTTTCGCATTGAGTACAAAACAGGGCGACTTCTTCGTAATAACAAAAAAAAAGAATTAATCATTGATCTTATATCGATGTCAGAGTAATTCTGAAAGCTTCTTCTGACCATCATCTGATTATCAAGTTTAAAGTTACCTTTACGTTTACTCATGGGCGTAAAAAAGATTGTTCACATTGTGGATAAAAAAATGTTTCCTCATTGACCGCGGTTCTTGCCACCTCAGTACTCTGCTATGCGACGGAGGCTTGCGAGCGTGCAAAAGCAGCTCATCTAGCAGCTCTCGCCCACATTCGTAGAAAAAGCCATCTCTATCAACGGGCGAGGCTTGACCTTTGCGGACTGGATGGGGTACAATAATGGCCCCACCCGCCGCGCTGCCATGCCCGATGGCACCGTGCCGGAGGATGAGGAGGATATCGCCGAACCTGTGGAGCCCGGGGAGGTCGCTGCCGCCGAGGAAGCTGCCCGCCGCGAGGCCGAGGAGGAAAAGCGCCGCCT
>JAZQLL010000137.1:0-5523 GCA_045542675.1 Oscillospiraceae bacterium | reverse complement strand
CTTTTATAAGAAAAGCATGCTCGTCAAACTCAAATTTAAGCTCGACTTCGTCGCCTGCATGGTAATCCTCAAGCGCATAGCAAAGGGAAGTAATGTCATGGCGTAAAACATAGTCGCCCTGCGGCTTTTTAATGGATATTCGCACATAAAAAGAAGTGTCAGCGCAGTTTGAACTGACACCTAGTATGGCTCTCATTTTCCCTTTGATAAATGTATCTTTTTCAAACGGTTTTGTGTATAAGGTTATTGTGTCATTGCGACCGCCTAAATCTAAGTCAATTAGTCCCTCGCCGCAAAATGCGGGTGGATTTATAGGGTCGTAGCAAAAACTTTCCTTTTCGCTTCCAAGAGAAATAATAAATTCCTCGGTACAGCCTGAATAGAAATCTGTTTGCCATCTGTCTTCAAAGGTGCGGTAGTATGTTATAACGCCTTTTTGGTAGGGGAGAGGACGTCCTTTTCTTAGGTTGTCAAACCAATCAATCTGATAGGTGTTTCCAAATTGATCGGCTCTTTTTGCGTTTTTAAAACTTAAGCCCCGAGCCGCATCATATCCATCGCCATGGTTGTAGGGGGAAACCAACATAGCGCTCATACTTTTAGTTTGTGCGCTTAAATTCTCCCACATTCTGAACATTCCGCCGATATAAAAGTCATTGTAACCCGTAGTAAGTAAAATAGGAATGTTGGCGTTGTCGGTGGCGCCTCGCGCTTCCGCTCCGCCAAAACGAGTCTGCCAAAACTCGTTTTCTATTCTTTCGGCGGCAAGCATTCCTTCGAAATCCTCGGCCCGCTCTCCCAAAACCCTCTCGGATAGGTTTTGTAGCGGTAACTGTGAAAAGGATGCTATGCTGTTTGTCTTGTTAAGCGAGCATTTGGGTTTATATAGGTTAAAATGCCAGTTGGCGTGACCCTTCCGCATCTGCCCGTTTCGGTACCAAAGCCTGTATCTTTCGCTGTCCTGCACCTCAAAAACGGCGCCTTTAATGTCGCTTTCAAACGGCGCGGTGGTGTAGTGCAGGGAAGCGGTGTAACTTGCTCCCACAAGATATAACTCGCCGTTGTAAAAATTCTGTTCTCTTATCCATTTATTAAGTGCAAGTCCGTCTTCGCGCTCGTGAATATACGGCACGAAAGCACCGCTGCTTTTTCCTTGACCTCTGCAGTGCTGCACTACAATGGCGTATCCGCGCTCGATCCATTTTCGGTATGTTAATAGATATTGTTCAACTATTTCGGTTTCCGTCTTGTCACAAAGCGCATGAACATAAGGTGAGCGCATAATAACGGTAGGGAATTTACCTGCGCTACTCGGTAAAAGAATAGCCGTAAAAAACTTCTCACTATCAAACTCTATGTATTTGTAGTATGAAATGAACTGCATATGCGTCACCGCCTTTTTTTCATTATACCATAAATTCCCAAATTATCAATGCACAGATAAAAAAGCACCCATCCAAAAAGGATAGGTGCAATTTTGTTTAGCTATTTTTTAATGCTAATGCCTTTAGCGCCTTTTTAAACTGAATTGCAAAAAGTATCGCGGTAAATGTTACGGCTATCACATCGGCAACGGGCTCGGCAGTGTAAACGCCCATTGTTTTGTCGGGGGTCAGTTGCGGCATAATGTAGATCAGCGGCAGGAGTAACACGAACTTGCGGACAATCGCTACAATAATGGAACAAGGCGCGTTTCCGATGGAAACAAAGGTCATTTGGCAGGCAATTTGAATGCCGAATATGCATAGCACTGCGCAGTAAATACGAAGCGCCCTTGCGGTAAAGGCGATAAGTGCCGCATCGGGTGAGAAAATTCCTGCAAAAACGCGCGGGAAGAGCATAATAGAGCCCCAAATAGCAAACGAGTAAACAAGACAAGTGATAAGCAAAAGCCAAAAAGTTTTTTTGACACGCTCGCCGTTTTTGGCGCCGTAGTTGTAACTTAGAATCGGTTGTGCCCCTTGCGCGATGCCCTGCATTGGAAGCATAGCAAACTGCATAACGCTTGTAAGTATCGTCATAGCACCCACTGCAATGTCTCCGCCGTATTTAAGTAGCGAAGAATTAAAGCAAACCGAAATCACGCTCTCACTGCTCTGCATAATAAAAGTTGCCGTTCCAAGCGCAACACAAGGAAAAACGAGTTTTCCATCGATGCGCAGATTTTGTTTTCTGAGTCTAAGGTAGGTCTTCTTGCCAGAAAGGAAAGTAAGCACCCAGATACATGAAACAGCTTGTGAAAGAATTGTAGCAAGCGCCGCGCCCTTTACTCCCATATTAAAACCAAAAATAAAAACGGGATCGAGAATAATATTGCTGACCGCACCGATAATTACCGTAATCATACTGATTTTGGTGTAGCCCTGCGCAGTGATAAATGCACCCATGCCGAGTGTCAACTGAACGAAAACCGTGCCGATGGCGTAGATGTTCATATAATCGTTGGCGTAACCGATGGTGTTCTCGCTTGCGCCGAACATTAAAAGTAGATCTTTATTCCAAATCAGTAACACGGCGGTCAGAACGGCAGAGATAATAAGCTGCAGAGAAAAGCAGCCACCCATAATTTTTTCGGCAGAGTCATTGTCGCCTTCGCCCATTGAAATGGACGCTTTGGGTGCACCGCCGGAACTTATCAACGCCGCAAAAGCCGAAATAATCATAATAATCGGCATACAAACGCCAACTCCGGTCAGCGCAAGGCTTCCGTCGCCCGGCATGTGACCGATGTAAATGCGGTCAACGATGTTGTATAGCATATTAATAAGCTGGGCAACCACTGTCGGAACCGCCAATTTAAACAGCAGTTTTCCGATCGGTGCCGTACCGAGCATTTCTTTGTTATCGCTCATAATTTCACTCCGTAAACTTTAAAATCACACGGCATATTATATAATATTTCACTTGAAAATTCAAGATGTTAAATGGTTTTTGCTACAATACAACATTTGCTAAAAATGCAAATGCACTCTCAGGGTTCAAGTCCCGCAATAAAAACAAAGCACCGACCATAAAGGCCAGTGCTTTATATTTGAATTATAACGCATATTTTGATACGGGTTGCATCGGGTTGCAAAGTTGCATCACAACGCAACCCAAAATGTGTATGCAACCCGAATAATCAGTTGATTATCCGTACCTTGCAACTTCTTCTAGCGTATGAATATTGAAGATGTGCATTATCCAACATCCGTATTTCCCCGGCTCTTGGGGTAGGGGTTCTATTTCATAGTCAAACTGTTCAAACTCCTTGAAGATTTCTACTGATTGTTTGCCCAGCATAGTGATTGGGATTTCTCCATCACGCCAGCACGCACCATAAGCCATCAACACTAGCCAACATTGAACTGTATGAAAATAATCGTGTGTATACTCGTCGTAGGAAACTTTAAATGCTATGTATTCAAAAAGCGTTTCGTGTTCAGCGGGGATGAAGTGGTTTGGGTCTCCTCCATTTTCCAAAAGCAACCTCATAACCGATGCAGCAACATTGGGCGCATCGATCCACATAGCATTCCACAGCACGTTATCATTGTCAAAAATAGTGTTTGGATCAAGTCCAAATTCAAGTAGCACCTCTATTGCTTTAACAACATAATTACTGTGCATATTCTCGATAGTTACAGATTCAACTTCAGGCTCAAGAGCGTCATGATATTCACAAAAACAATTATCCGTAAAAGCAATAGCCAACTCTGCCAATTCTTCTTTTGTAAATTCTCGCGAATTTAAAAATTCTCTGATTTTGCCTAAGTTGGATGGCTCTTGTTCAAAAATTTCTTTGATCTGATTGACTAAATTCATACAATCACCTCATTTCATATTAATTATAGCACACTATCCGTCCAATTAAAAGGACTCTGAAACTATTCTTTGGTCACGATGAAACTTTTCTCTCACAATGAAACTAATCTGTGGCACAATGAAACGAATCTCATTTGCAGAAGCGCTGAAAATCTTTGTGCCAAGCGGAATTTGACAGGAAGAAAAGGAACGCAAGTATCGTATCAATACTTGCGTTCCAATATGGTCGGAGTGGCGGGACTTGAACCCACGGCCTCTTGGTCCCGAACCAAGCGCGATACCAAACTTCGCTACACCCCGATATACTGCTGCCGACCGTTATTTTAACATAAAACGCGGCATAATGTCAATGCCAAACCCCGTTTTTTTAAATTTTTTGAAAAAACTTTTAAAATGGCATTGAAATCGAAAAAAAGATGGTTTATAATACCACTAACAAAACCCCTTTTAAGAGATCTGGAGGAAAAAATATGCAAACAAACGTAAGGCCCGATTCAATGCAGAGAATAACAACAAAAGCCCTTGCAGACGCATTTATCGCAGAGCAGGTAAGACAAATCAGAGAGCAGGTAGGAGATAAAAAAGTGCTCCTGGCGCTTTCGGGCGGAGTAGACTCATCGGTTGTTGCGGCGCTTTTAATTAAGGCGGTAGGTAAACAGCTTGTTTGTGTGCATGTAAATCACGGTCTTATGAGAAAAGGCGAGAGCGAGCAGGTTATCGAGGTTTTCGGCAAACAGCTTGACGCCAATCTTATATATGTCGATGCAACCGATAGATTTCTAAGTCTCTTAAAAGGCGTTGCAGAGCCTGAGAAAAAGAGGAAAATTATCGGCGGCGAATTTATAAAGGTGTTCGATGAAGAGGCAAGCAAACTTGAGGGAATTTCCTTCCTCGCTCAAGGAACCATTTACCCCGATATTCTGGAAAGTGACGGCGTTAAGGCGCATCACAATGTTGGCGGACTTCCCGAAGATATGCAGTTTAAGCTCGTTGAGCCTGTGAAACTTTTGTATAAAGATGAGGTGCGCGTAGTAGGCGAGGCGCTCGGACTTCCGCACGCTATGGTCTACCGCCAGCCGTTCCCCGGTCCCGGACTGGGTGTGCGTTGCCTCGGCGCTATTGAGCGCGATAGACTCGCAGCTCTTCGCGAGGCGGATGCAATCTTGCGAGAGGAATTTGATATTTGCGGTCTCTCGGAAAAGGTTTGGCAGTATTTTATCGCAGTTCCCGATTTTAAAAGTGTCGGCGTAAAGGATGGCAAGAGATATGAAGGCTGGTGCGCAGTTATCCGTGCCGTAAATACAACCGATGCAATGTCTGCAAGCATTGAAGAGGTGCCTTATAGCGTGCTTAATAAGATAACCGCTCGCATAACAGCAGAAGTAGACGGCATAAATAGGGTACTTTTTGACCTAACACCAAAGCCCGTCGGAACTATAGAATTCGAATAAGATTGAATCTAAAACGGCTTGAAATCGTTGATTTCAAGCCGTTTCTTGTTATTGCGTTGGAAAAATGTTGACAAAAACAATACCTCGTGATATGATGTATATTGTGAGAGGAGGTATTGTATGGATGTTCAGTTAAAGCGCGGACTTTTGGATGTAAGCGTGCTGGCGGCGATTAAGGATGAAGATTCGTACGGATATAAGATAATCAAGGACCTGGCTCCTTATGTAAAACTTTCTGAATCAACGCTTTATACAATACTCAAACGCT
>JAZQLL010000136.1:0-4729 GCA_045542675.1 Oscillospiraceae bacterium | reverse complement strand
AGCAGCAAGACCTGCTGTTCCCACCAATGCATACCAGTTAGCTCCCAAGAACTCACAAATAGCGTTGTAACCATCGGTGCTGATGATAGCAACCAAGTTCATTGACATGTGGAAAAGAAGGAAGAGCACCAGGGCTGCACCTGTAACACTCATTACTACCTTTCTTCCCACAGAAGATTTAAATAACCACATAATGAATTGATATTAAATTAAAATAAATAAATAGTTCGTTCAAAAAATGGCCTATGCACACTATTGTATATAACAAACCGGTGCATACAAGTGAAATGCAAAAACCATCTTTTGCATTCCGCAACGGATGATGCCCAATTATGCACATAACCCAATTTGTCACAAAAATAAACCTTTTTTTATAAAAAACACAAAAAGGCAAAATAATTTTAGGTTTTATCGCTGTTTTACCGTTTTTACATTGTTCTTATAACAAAGCCAGGCAGGGTTTGTGTCGGTGCAAAATCCCATAAAGATTAAAGCGCATATGTGATCACGGAAAAGATTATTGTAAAAAACTTTGCATTAAAAGAGTCATTTGCTACATTTGCAGTAATTAGGTGTAGAACGGCCCTGACAGATTTGCTGCCCCGTTTGTAGGGGCAGTACCGTTGTGACCGCACAAAAAGCAGCGCACATTGTCATCCCGAGCGAGCAAAGCGACGAAATCCGCAGGGTTCGACAATACTGCGATTAAGCAAGCGAGATACAAGTTTACTTTAATCTCACTGCGAGCGAAAGCTGGTTCAACGAAGTTAATGCCGACAGCGAATGGTCGCACGTAGCATGGGCAATGCTCATGCAGTGCGGGTTGCGAAAAGGCGGCATTGTCAAAGGATCTCTCAAAAACTGCGAACAAGAGATTTTTTCGGGCAAAGCTCTCAACAACACGTCTCACTACGTATCGGAATGACAAGTACGTGAAAACACCGGCATTGTCATCCCGACAGAGCAAAGCGACGAGGGATCTCAAAAACCATTTTCAACAATTCACAAATTCCTGTTGATAACCTGTTGAAAACGGTATAATAAATAAAATAAAAAAAGTGGCATTTAAATTTTGTTTTGATGAATTAAAAAATAAGCCTTCAACCATATTAAAAGACCAAATTATTTTACCACTTTTTAATTTAAACTTTTCAAGTGAGTTTTGAACAGTTTTCAACACAGTTATCAATTAAAGTTTTCAAATGATAACATAACTTCATAATTGTTGATAAAGTAAATTAATGAATTGATTTTAAATATTTTGAATTGTTTATATCTTATGAATAACTTATCTTCTTCAACTAATAAACTAAAAAGCAAATTAACCGCAAGTTTTTTCTCTACAGTATCAACAGGAGTTATTGTTGTTTTTTCTTTTTTTATATTTTAAAAAAGGAGATATATAATATAAAATCGGTTGAAATGGTGGAAACCGAAAACTTAAATGTGTAATGTGTTCGTTAATCGTTAAACGCTAATCGTTCTCATTGAGTTTATTTAACTCTCATTGGAGTTCCATTTTGTACGTTTTGTAGTTATCTTCGCGAATAATAATAAAACACAATGACAAAGATTATAACACTGGTATTGGCACTTACTATGGTGCTGCTCGATTTCATTGCCTACAGGCGTTTGAAAAATATCGGGGCGAGGAAAGCAATAAGGTATTCATTCGGTGGAGTGATACTATTCTCTTATCTACTCATCTTTTTGGTTCCGTTCTTTATGTTTGCCTTTATTGGTCCCGAAAACAGCCAATCGATGATGAAATTCTCGATGGCCATACTCACAGCCTATCTTTTCTTTTCGGTTGCGAGGATGGTGCTCTATGCCTTTTGGCTTCCTACTAAAAAAAGCAGGTGGATGTGGACAGGTATCGGGGTATCATCGTTCCTTTTGCTGTACTTTATGTACGGGGCGTTCGTCACCCGTACCAATTATCAGGTAAAAGAGGTCAAACTCGCGTTCAATAACCTCCCTGAGTCGTTCGACGGCTATAAAGTAGCATTTATATCCGATATCCATATCGGCTCGATGTGGAATGCCGAAAAAGAACTTGAGAAGCTATCAAGTGTCATTTCATCTACAGGTGCCGACCTTGTACTATTCGGCGGTGATCTGGTGAACCTTCATCACTCTGAACTTACACTTCAGATACTTGACATCCTTTCACGGATAAAAGGCAAACAGGGGACTTTTGCCGTGTTGGGTAACCATGATACAGGAATTTATATAAAAGGCGCTGAAAAGGCTTTTTATGAGCTAAATACAGCCTCTTTAAACAATGAGTTGTCAAAGGTAGGTTGGGTACTTTTGCGTGACAGTACAGTATATATAAATAAAGGAAATGACTCCATTGCAATTACCGGTATCGATTACTCCGACAGGCTTTTGAGCTACAAGCACTCTTTCAGCGCGATAGATGGTTTTGACGTAAGCGGAATATATGAAAATGTACCCGATGAGGCTTTCAATATAACAATTTCCCATCTGCCCCAGCTTTGGTATACCCTTTGCGACGGTGGTTACAGCGACCTCACCCTTTCCGGTCACATACACGCAATGCAGATGAAGATTGCCGGGTTCTCTCCCGCAGCGTTGTTGTTTGATGAATGGAGCGGGCTTTACGAACGCCATAACGGTAAACTTTATATCAATGACGGAATAGGCAGTGTAGGCTTCTTTGCCCGCATTGGTGCCCGCCCCGAGGTTACCTTGATTGAGTTGAAGAGTAAGTGATTTATATAATAGTAAAAGTGTGGCCATTGAAGTCACACTTTTACTATTCGGTTTATCCGTTCTTGAACAAGTGATTTATAATCTGATTTAAGTTTATCATCAAGAAATGAAGAATCTATAATATCACCCCATTTATGACTGCTTGAAACCATTTTATCAATAATTCTTTCCGAAATTTTTTCTGTTATTCCGCTATCGATCATAGCTTGTATAAATGATAAGCGGTCAAATCCTACTATATCATTATTTTCATCTGTTCCGTAACCTACAAGAGGCATTGCGAGTTCGTCATCATCGTTAACTCCTGTGAGCTTTACAGCCAACAGGTCATAAGCCGGAGACAAATGATAACCGTCACATCCTTTTTCAATAAGTGAAAAATTCTTGCAATGCATGTCTGAATTTCCTGTCAACCAGGAGAAAATTACAATTTCCCAGAAACGCTGTACATCAAGCATAGGAGCTGATGAATATTTCTTGATTGTTTCGGCAAGCTGTATATATGCTCCACGGTATTTATGTTCAGTAAGCCTGTTAGTAAGCTGGCACATGTCGAGCATCGAGTATTTTTCCCCTTTCTCGCCTCTATCCATCCTTTTGGTTATATATGCCAGTTCACCGTCATCCATCATTATAAGCCCATGAGGTGCGGTGGCAATGCTGGATGCCTCGGCAAGCTTCATTGTAAGGTCTTCAAGTTCAGGCATTGAATCATATACTGGACTTTGCGGCTTCAATATGTAGTTACCCCACAAACCTACAATTGTCAGTTTATCGGGTTCATTCTTACCACCTCTGTTTATATCCAATGATAGTTTGGGCTGTACACCGGTAACAGAAGTACTTTGTTCAAGTATATGTAATGCCAGTTCCTCAATATTGTCTCTTGTGTAAGGCAATAGCGGAGCTTTAGTAGTCCCGAACAGCTTCTTTGCGCATTTTGGATGATAAAAACCTTGCTCATCTTCAATTGGCTTGTAGCAGCAAAGACATCTTTTTACATTATTATAATTCATAATTCCGTACACTAATATTACCGATACAATCTTTACAACACATCAGTAACAGACTCATTCTGTCTCGTGGGTTAATTTTCCAGTTCTTGTCTACAATATCAAGCAACCAACCTTCGGGAATAAGACCGTCAAAAACAGGAAACATGAATTCCTTTACATATTCTTCATCCTGTAGTGGCATTGTGGGGCACAGAGGTTTTGCCGTATTTGATTTCATATATTCCGAATCATATACAAAGTGATAACCGTCGTGGTCCTCGGTCAATACCCCTGCAAAAGTATCATCAATATATATTTTAGCTCTTTTCATTTCTAATATTCATTTATAAGCTATTAATTTTAGCAGGTTTCAGTGTCTCTCCAAAAAGAGCCAATACAAGATTAACCTTGTCTAATTGCACAGTGGCCTTGCCACGCTCCAGTTCTCTTATGAAACGTACCCCTACACCACTCCTCTCAGCCAGTTCAATCTGTGTAAGATTATAAAGTTTTCTCTTTTCGCGTATGTATTCTCCCAAGTTCATAATACAGCTTTTTATAAAATAACCCCGAACGGGGTTATTTATGTTGTAATATATATAATTTCATCCCGTACGGGTACAAATATACAAACAAACGAGCAAGAAACATCAAGCTTGCTTGAATTTTTTTACAGCGACGACGCGTAATAAGCGTTGTTTGCGACGACTGCTACTTTAGTAGCACCAAGGAGTGCGGCTTGCCGCCCCAAAGAAAATATTCGAGATTTACCTCAAATATATGTATTTAATTAAAATTTCAACCCGTACGGGGTTATTTTTTGTAATAATATAGATGTTGTCCAAAACGTATCATGTCATTCTATATTTGCACTGTCATTGACTCGTTTTGCTTTTCGCAACCCAAACGGCATAAGTTAAACTCCTCCTCTGCCTGAGGGGAGGTGCCAGTTTACTGGCGGAGGGGTGGGAGTGCTACGTTTGACCTGTTGCTGC
>JAZQLL010000135.1:0-4447 GCA_045542675.1 Oscillospiraceae bacterium | reverse complement strand
GCTAAGGATATGGGTGACATATCTGTCTGATTCTCAGCAAAACCTAAAACACCGCCGTTTTTTAATTTTTTTCTCAACTCTATCACACCTTCGTTTTTTATAATTTTTATGCACTGTATCGCCGTTTGTTTCTTTTTTTATGTTTTATGCGCATATAAATTAGTCGGAGGCGTAAAATGAAAAAAATAACAAAAAGACAAATAACTACTGTTTTTCTTATGCTGGCAGTTTCACTTATAAGTGTTCTTATGCTTGCTTTTCCGACCGACAGCTCATCCGCGGCTCGTGATGGGCTCAATATAGTTTTAAATGTTTTAGTGCCCTCACTTTTTCCATTTATGGCAGTGTCTGTTTTCTTAACGGAAAGTGGTTTATCAAGATATGTTTTTAAGATTCCTTCAATTGTCATAAGCAAAATTACGGGGCTTAATGAGTACTACTGCGACCTATTTCTTATCGGCATGGTAGGCGGTTATCCGTCGGCATCAAAGAACATTTCGGTGTGTGTAAAAAACGGAGAGATAGACCAAAAAACCGCCGAAATATTACTTTGCTTTTGCACCAATGCGGGGCCCTCGTTTTTGATCACCGCTGTCGGCTCCAGAATGTTTTTAAATTCGGATATTGGATTGATTTTGTATCTGGCGAGCCTGCTTAGTTCGCTTACTCTCTTGGCATTTTATTCACATAAAATAGAAAAATTGCCGCTTCTGAGGGTGCAAAATAAATCTAATTACAGTCAGAAGTTATTGGGGTCTGTTAAAAGTTCCTGCAAAAGTATGTCAATGATTGCGGCACTTGTTGTGATCTTTTCGGTAATGACATCTTTTATTGAGAAATATATTTCTATTTCGGATGCGGTCAATTCCCTACTAATTGGCTTTTTAGAGGTTACATTTGGTTGCATAAAAGCGACCTACGACACGACAATTATTAATGTTCTGCTCGCCTCTGCAATTTGCGGTTTCGGCGGAATATGTGTTATACTTCAGATAAAATCAATTGTTTCGGAATATAATATTCCAATAAAAAAATTCATTGTTTCAAGAATATTAAATGCTATACTGAATTTAACATACACCTACCTGCTTTTATCCGTTTTTCCAATAAGACTCAATCAGACATTTATAAGTAATACACAGTCGGCAGTACCCGAAATACTTACATCACCTATTCCCGCTCTTATGCTGCTTATGTGCTGCGTTTGTTTGCCTATGTGTATTTCAAAAAGAAAAAAATTATAAATTTTTTCATAATTTGTATTGACAAGTCGAAAAAATAGGTTATAATAAATAGCGTTGCTAATGCGGAATTGTGTAAGGGTAGCACGACAGACTCTGACTCTGTTTGTCTGGGTTCGAATCCTAGTTCCGCAGCCATAATCCCGAGAGCAGAAGCCCTCGGGATTTTTTCTTGTCAATTAAAAAACCGCATCGTATGAGATGCGGTTTTTTGTTATATTTCGTTTCTTAATATAAACGCGGTTATTTCGTTTATTCTGTCTTCCATTCCTTTGAGATAAAGGTATCCGAAAAGCGCTTCAACGCCCGTTGCCTTGCGATATTCAATGGGTGAGGCGTTTTTGGGAACTGATGCGCCGTTAGCGTTTCTTCCTCGCTTCATAACGCTGAGTTCATTTTCGCTTAAAAAGGTTTCTAACTCGTCATAGGCATTAGCCTGAAAAGCCGCCCTGACATATTTTACAGCCTTTTTATGCAAAACTCCCGAAGGAGCGCTACCGTTTGCGCAAATGAATCTTCTTATCTCAAGTTCATATACCGCATCGCCGAGAAATGCTAATGTAAGTGCATTATAACTTTCGGCGGGTGCTTTAATGTCACCGATGTTTAAAATGGTTACTCCCCCTAATTAGTTGACAAAGTCAAATTCAAAATCATAAATACTTACAGTATCCTCTTCCTGTATACCCATTTCAAGAAGTTTATCGATAATACCCGAGGTGCGAAGCACTCTCTGGAAGTACTGGAGCGACTCATAATCATCCATATTCACCGAGTTAAGAATAGGAATGAGCCATTTTGCCTCAACGAAGTAAACACTATCTTCGACAGTAACAGTGAACTCGCGCGAGTTTTTGTCGAGAATTTCCTCAATAGGAGCAGCCTCTACCTCATATTTTTTAACTGGTGGCAGATCTTTTAATTTGATTTTTACTGCATTGATAATATCATCGAGACCGCTTCTTGTAGCCGCAGAGGCCTTAAAAATTGGATAGCCCTGCGATTTAATATAGCTTTCAAATTCTGAATATTGCTCCTCGGTTGCAATATCACATTTATTTGCTACAACAATCTGAGGAACGTTTTTCATTTCACTATCATAGGCAAACAGTTCGTTGTTTATAAGGTTGAAATCATCAATTGGATTCCTGCCCTCAGAGCCCGAAACATCTACCACGTGAACAAGTAGTCTGCATCTTTCAACGTGCCTTAAAAAGTCATGGCCAAGTCCGACGCCCTCAGCTGCGCCTTCGATAAGTCCCGGAATATCTGCCATTACAAACGATTCCTGAGAATTGGCTCCTACTACGCCTAAAACGGGCGAAAGGGTTGTGAAGTGATAGTTTGCAATCTTTGGTTTTGCGGCGCTTACACACGAAATAAAGGTCGATTTTCCGACATTCGGAAATCCGATAAGCCCTACGTCTGCTATAAGTTTGAGTTCAAGCTGAACTTCCATATCTTCGCCGGGTGTACCGCTCTTTGCAAATCGCGGAATTTGTCTTGTAGGAGTAGCGAAATGAGAATTTCCGAATCCACCTCTGCCACCTTTTAAAAGCATAACGGGTTCTTCACTAGAAATGTCCGCGAGCACTCTTCCGCTTTCGCTCTCGGTAATGACTGTGCCAAAAGGAACTTTTATAACAAGATCCTCGGCGGATTTTCCGTTACAACGTTTTCCCCTGCCGTTTTCACCGTTTTGCGCGATGAACTTTCTTTTATAGCGAAAGTCCATAAGCGTGTTTAAGTTTCTGTCGGCAACAAAAATTATATTCCCGCCTCTGCCGCCGTCTCCACCATCGGGGCCGCCGTTAGCAACATATTTTTCTCTATGAAAAGATACGGCTCCGTGCCCGCCGTCTCCTGCCTTTATATAAATCTTTGCAACATCTATAAACATTGTGTTTCTCTCCTTTTTCGCATCTATTATATCATTTGTTTTTACATCGGTCAATAAACTTATTATTTTTTCTCTTGACATTTTCCATAAAATGGATTATACTACATTCATATTCACGATGTACCCCAACTGAACTCACAGGCTTGCCGTTCGGCCATGATTTATTCAGGGTCGGATAAAAAAGTCTAGTGGGTTTTATTTTTTTACATCAGAATAATAAAACATTTGGAAGGAATAGTGCAAAATGAGTAACGGTACAGTAAAATGGTTCAACGCAGAAAAAGGATACGGATTTATCGCTGATGATAACGGTGGAGACGATGTTTTTGTTCACTTCTCCGCAATTATCGCTGATGGATATAAGACCCTTAGCGAAGGACAGAAAGTAAGCTTTGAAACAGAGGTTGATCCTAAAAATAGCGCAAAACTTCGCGCTGTTAATGTTAAAGCACTTTAATCTGACTTTTAATACATAGTTGCTTTCAAAAGACTCGCTTTTTAAGGCGGGTCTTTTGTTTTTGCACAAATATATTTTTTTAGGTTGAAACCTAAAGAAGTTAGTGATATAATGTATTAAATATGCGAATATTAATTATACAAATTCAATTAGTGTGGAGAGTGTTCCATGAAACTTCTATGTTTATTAAACTCGATTGAATATTCCCTTTTGCGCGGCTCGGTTGAAAAAGATATTGCCGATTTATGTTACGACTCGAGAAAAGCCGATATCAACAAAGCATTTGTGGCACTTGTCGGAACTAATGTGGATGGTCATGATTATGTGCAGTCTGCTTACGAAAAAGGTGTAAGGACATTTATAGTTGAGAGGGACGTTTCCCTTCCCGATGATGTGACTGTTGTGCAGGTTCAAAACACCAGAATCGCACTTGCGCTTTTGTCTAAGAATCTTTTTGATGACCCCGCTTCTAAAATGACGGTTATTGGAATCACGGGAACTAAAGGAAAATCAAGCATAACCTGTATACTTAAAACAGTTCTTGACAATGCTGGTTGTGTGTGTGGAACCATTGGAACTACTGGCATCTTTTATGCCGATAAGAAAATTGATTCTGTTAACACAACTCCTGAATCGTACGAAACATATAAGTACTTATATGAGATGCAAAAAGCAGGATGTACCCATGTTATTATGGAAGTTTCCTCACAAGGACTTATGATGCATAGGGTATGTGGTATAACATACGATATAGGTGTATTTACAAATCTTTCGCCCGACCATATCGGCAAAGGTGAACACGATAGTTTTGAGCATTATCTTTCGTGCAAAGCGCTATTATTTAAACAG
>JAZQLL010000134.1:0-4137 GCA_045542675.1 Oscillospiraceae bacterium | reverse complement strand
ATTGCGATTATCCCGATGAGGATATTGTAGATGTTTCACGTGAAACACTTTTGAAAGAACTTTCCAATGTGCAGTCTGTTTTAGACGCTATGATTTCGGAGTTCGATAAGGGAAGGGTAATATCAAACGGCGTTGATACCGCAATCGTAGGCGGTACCAATGTCGGAAAATCGACTATTATGAATTTATTGTCGGGCTTTGAAAAAAGCATCGTAACCGACATTGCAGGTACTACCCGAGATATAGTTGAGGATACTGTACGTGTAGGCGACTTCACACTGCGCCTGTCCGATACCGCGGGAATAAGAGAAACCGCCGATACAGTTGAGGCGGTGGGAGTCGAGCGTGCCAGAAAGAAAATAGAGAGCGCCGCGCTTGTTATAGCGGTTTTTGACAGTTCGAGAGAACTTACACAGGGTGATATGGCGCTCATTGAGAATCTTAAAGGTAAAAAGACTCTCGCGGTGATAAATAAAGACGACCTTGAAAATAAGATAGACGAGGATGTAATTACTCGAAATTTTGAAAATACTATCAGAATTTCCTCGATAGAGGAGTCGGGCGCAAAGGCGCTTGAAAAAGCTATCTGTGATGTGCTTTCGCAGTACAAACTCTCTGAGGATAGCGCGCTTATAATAAACAGAAGACAGTATGACTGTGCTCTTCGCGCGAGTAGTGAACTTTCCGCCGCTATTAGCGGACTTGAAAAGGGTCAGTTTGCTGATATGATAGGTATTAACCTAGAGGAAGCGCTCAGGGCACTATCCGAACTTTCAGGCGAGAGCGCAACCGAGGCGGTTGTAAACGAGATATTCTCTAAATTCTGTGTAGGAAAATAAGGTAAGAGGGAAAACTATGAGAGACTATAGTGTTGTAGTTATAGGAGCAGGACACGCCGGGGTAGAGGCGGCATTAGCGGCCGCAAGACTCGGCGAAAAAACTGCGCTCTTTACAATAAATCTTGATGCAATAGCAAATATGCCCTGCAATCCTTCTATAGGTGGAACTGCAAAGGGCCACCTGGTGCGCGAGATAGATGCTCTCGGCGGCGAAATGGCAAAGGTTGCCGATGAAACATTCATTCAAAGCCGTATGCTCAACCGCGGAAAAGGCCCTGCCGTTCATTCGCTTCGCGTTCAGTCGGATAGAATGAAATATCACACCGAAATGAAGAAAAGGGTAGAAAAAGAGCCTAATATCGATATAATTCAAGCCGAAATCGTGCAGATTTTGTTTGACGGCAATAAGGTTAGCGGTGTAGTAACCGCCCTGGGCGAAAAATATAGCGCAAAAGCGGCTATAATCGCATCCGGCACATATCTTAAGGCAATGATACATGTAGGCGAGGTAAGTTATAATAGTGGTCCTGATGGGCATCTTGCCGCAAACGGACTCTCGGTATGCCTTTCAGATGCAGGAATAACCCTGCGCCGCTTTAAAACGGGAACTCCTGCAAGGGTACACCGCCGCAGTATCGACTTTTCGCAACTTGAACAGCAGGCAGGCGACGAGCCTATTGTTCCAATGTCCTTTGAAACACGCGGCCCCTTAGAAAATAAGGCGGTCTGCCATATTGCCTATACCAATGAGGAAACCCACAAGATTATAATGGATTCGCTCCACCGTTCGCCGCTTTATGCAGGCAGAATTGAGGGTGTCGGACCGAGATATTGCCCGAGTATTGAAGATAAAGTAGTGCGATTTTCGGAAAAACCGCGTCATCAACTCTTTATTGAGCCGATGGGCGAGGATACCGACGAAATGTACCTGCAGGGAATGAGCAGTAGCCTTCCCGTAGAGGTGCAGGAAAAAATGTACCGCTCCATAAAAGGCCTTGAAAATGTTGAAATAATGCGAAATGCTTATGCAATAGAGTACGATTGTTGCGATCCTACCGAACTTTTTCCAAGTCTTGAATTTAAAAAGATCAAGGGACTCTACGGCGCGGGTCAGTTTAACGGTACCTCAGGTTACGAGGAGGCGGCGGCGCAGGGACTTGTGGCAGGAATTAACGCCGCAAGAAAGATCCAGGGTAAAGAGCCTGTAATTTTCCCACGTAGCCAAAGTTATATCGGCACACTCATTGATGACATCGTCACAAAAGGTTGTACCGATCCTTATAGAATGATGACCTCACGCTCGGAATATCGCCTGTATCTCAGGCAGGATAATGCCGATTTGCGCCTTTTACCCGTCGGATACGAGATAGGGCTTATTAGTGAGGAGCGCTATCAGAGGTTTTTAAAGAAGAAAGCCGAGATAAAGGCGGAAATTGAGCGACTTGAGGGCGTTGGAGTTCCCCCGAGCGAAGAGTTAAATGCTTTGCTTGTTTCACGTGAAACATCGCCGGTTAAAAACGGCGCAACCCTCGCCGATTTAATAAGAAGACCCCAAATCACCTATCTTGATTTAGCACCCTTTGATAAAAACCGCCCCGAGCTTGAGCCCGAGGTGCAAAATCAAGCGGAAATCGAGATAAAGTACGAGGGATATATAAAGAAACAACTTGCCCAGGTAAACGAACTGCACAGATTAGAAACCCGCAAACTCTCGCCCGATATAGATTACAGAGAGGTTGTGGGACTAAGACTTGAGGCGGCAGAGAAACTTAATAAGATAAAACCGCTCTCAATAGGTCAGGCGGCGGGAATTTCGGGAGTGAACCCTGCCGATATTGCGGTGCTTTTGATAAGAACTGAAAACGGGGAGGAAAAGTAGATGAGAGAATTCGAAATATTGCCGTTTGACAGAGAATATCTTATTTCAAATGCAGAAAAGATGGGATTTTCGCTTTCTGAGAGCCAGGTTGACCTTTTCGAGATCTACTACAATGAACTTGTAGAGTATAACCAAAAGGTAAATCTTACCGCAATTACCGACCCACACGGCGTGGCAATCACCCATTTTATTGACAGTATGACCCTTTTAAATGCCGAAATACCGCAAAATGCCCGCCTCGCAGATATTGGCGCGGGCGCGGGCTTTCCTTCGGTACCGGCACTCATTTTTCGCCCCGATTTAGATGTAACTCTTATCGATAGCCTTAATAAGCGCATAACCTTTTTAAATTACCTTGCTGAGAAACTCGGGGTTTCATTTAGCGCAGAGCACCTTCGAGCCGAGGAAGCGGGCAGAAAGAAGGAAATGCGCGAGCAGTTTGATGTTGTAACAGCCCGCGGAGTTGCTAAAATCTATCTTTTGTGCGAATATTGTCTGCCGCTGCTTAAAAAAGGCGGAATGCTTATTTGTATGAAGGGTCCCGAGCCTGAGGAAGAAATCAAAGAGGCTAAAAAGGCAATTTTTGAAATAGGCGGCAAGTTTGAGAAAACTATAAAGTTTAATTTGCCGGATGGCAGCGCAAGAAGTCTTGTAATTATTAAAAAGACATCGACCACACCCGCCAAATATCCAAGACAATCCGCAAAAATATCCAAATCCCCCTTGATTTAGCGCAAAATCCTGCAGTTTAAGGTCAAAATTTGCGACCGAAAATCCTTTTTCATAGGAATATTCTGTGATACGATGAAATTAAGAAAAAATCGGAGGTATCGCAGATGAAAAAGTCGGAAAACTTAGGATTTAAGGTAAATCGGATAACCTACATAAGAATTGAGGACATAGTAACCAACCCAAATCAGCCGAGAAAGGTCTTTTCGTCCGAGCAGATACAGTCGCTCGCGCAAAGTATCTTGGAAAACGGACTTCTTCAGCCACTTTCGGTAAGAAAAAGTGGCAAAGGTTACGAACTTGTTGCAGGCGAAAGGCGCCTTCGCGCCCTTAAAAGTCTTGAATATAAAACCGCTCCCTGCATTATCATTGATGCCGATGAAAATAAAAGCGCTGTTCTGGCGCTTGTAGAGAACCTTCAGCGCGAGGACCTAAACCCTTTTGAAGAAGCCTTTGCAATTTCCGAGGTAATAGGCAAAACGGGCCTTACACAGTCGCAGATTGCACAAAGGCTTTCGCTTTCGCAGTCCGCCGTTGCAAATAAACTAAGACTTCTGCGCCTTTCACAAAAAGAACGCGAAGTAATATTAAAAAATAACCTTACCGAGCGGCATGCCAGAGCCCTTTTGCGCATTGAAGACTTAAACTTAAGAAAAAAGGCGCTATATCACATTGCGGCATCCTCTCTTA
>JAZQLL010000133.1:0-7147 GCA_045542675.1 Oscillospiraceae bacterium | reverse complement strand
ATACTGCACCGATTTTGAGTCCGACTGTGACAGCAAATTACTCGAAATAGTTGATATGGAGGAACACATTTCTAAAAAGTATACCGTATCGATTTCGCCCGATATGGAGTTTGAGGAAATTATAGATGTTTTTGCCGAAATGAATTCCTGCAGTGCCAAGGCTAACGAGCAGGGCGAGGTTATGGCGGATGTGGGACTTAACGTTGCATTTCTCCTTAAAACTTTGGATGGGACGCCGACTGTGAGTGAAAAGACTGCTCAAGTGCAGTTTTCTCTCGGTGCGCGACCTGAGTTTAAAGGTGCGGACTGCGACTGTGAGGTGAAAATTTGCTCGGTATTGGTAAGCGGAAACAAAAAGGGCGCCGATATAGAAATCTGCGCCGAATGCTTGATAAAATCAAGTGAGCAGATTGCCTGCCTTAACCGATTCGAGATTAATCGTGATGCTCCCAAACAGAAAAAACGGGATACCGCATTTACCCTCTATTTTGCCGAAGAGGGCGAAGATATTTTCGATATTGCAAAACGATATAATACATCTGCCGCGGCGGTAATGCAGGAAAACGAACTTACCGATAGTCTTATAAATGTGCAAAGAGCGGTACTTATTCCGATAGTGTAAAAATAACTGCGCCACCTAAATAGGTGGCGCTTTTTGGCTCTGGATAGCGGTTTTTATGCAGCTCTCTTCACAGTAGAGTCTTAAAAATTGCTCTATTTTAATGAGATGTGGGAGTATAGTTTTTAAATTTTAAAGTAGGTTGATGTTAGTAAGCTTTGATGGATATAATATTGCCAAGGCAAAACCTAAGGAGGCAATATTATGACCAGAACCGCGTTAAAAAACAGAATTCTCCCCGACTATACAAGGGGCGAAGAAATTTTCCACATGGTGTCGCACATAGTCGGTGGGGCATTCGGTGTCGTAGCACTTGTGCTGTGCGTAGTTTATTCGGCAGTTATGGGCAATGCATTTGATGTTGTAGGCAGTGCCATTTACGGCTCGACTATGATTATTCTTTACTGCCTGTCAAGCATATATCACGGACTAAAACACGAGATGGCAAAAAAGGTTATGCAGGTGCTTGACCATTGCACGATTTATTTTCTTATAGCGGGTACCTACACGCCTATTTTATTTTCGGCTGTAAGGGAAATCTCGCCCGTCTGGTGCTGGACATTGTTCGGAATTGTGTGGGGCGCCGGTGCAGTTGCCGCTGTTTTTACTGCCATTGATCTGCACAGATTTTCAAAACTGGCGATGGTATGTTATATATGTATGGGATGGTGTATTGTGCTCGCCATCAGACCGACGCTTGAGGCGATTGGTGTTGAAGGTTTTTTGTGGCTTCTTGCGGGCGGTATCAGTTACAGTGTCGGAGCGATTTTGTATAATCTTGGGAAAACGCGCCGATATATGCATGCTATCTTTCACGTTTTTGTGGTGCTCGGAAGCATTCTACAGTTTGTAAGTATATTTTTTTATGCCCTATAAAAATAAGAGCGAAGCCAAAAGGCCTCGCTCTTTTTAAATTTACTCTTCTTCCGCTTCCTCGTCCTCGGGATCGGGGCGGGGGAGTTTTTCTGCGCGGATACTTGCGATTCGACGCTCCTCAACCGATAAAACTGTGAACTTAACGTAGTCAAATTCAATTTCAGGGTTCTCGTTTTCGTCGGGAATTCGCTCTAAGAGTCCTGTTATAAATCCGCCGATTGTATCATACTCGACATCTTCGGGTATAGTGATTTCCAAAAGTTTTGCAACTTCGTCAAGCTCGGCGGTACCATCAATAGTAAACACCGTATCACTGACCATTGCAATTTCTTCTTCCTCGTCGTCATACTCATCCTGCATCTGACCGACGATGGATTCGAGCACGTCCTCCATTGTAATGATACCGGCGGTTCCGCCGTACTCATCGACAACAACCGCCATCTGCATTCTGTTTTCGGTAAGTTTTGTGAAAACTTCACGAAGTTTTACCGACTCGGGAATGTAAAGTGCGGGACGCATCAACTTTTCAATATTTACTTCCTCGTCAACGTGTCTTCCTACATATTTAAGAAGGTCTTTAACGTAGACAACACCTACGATGTTGTCAAGGTCTTCCTTATAAACGGGAATTCTTGAGTAACCTTCCTCAACGCTGCAGTTTATAACATCCTCGAGCGAAGAGTTTATGTTAAGGGCAACAACTTCGGTTCGGTGAGTCATAGCCTCATCGGCGGTAGTATCATCAAACTCGAATATACCCTCAATCATTTCTTTCTGACTTTCTTCAAAAACGCCGCTTTCCTTACCTGTATCGATCATCATCATGATCTCTTCCTCGGTAACCTCTTCGTTTTGCTCGTTGGGGTTAACTCCGAGAAGTCTCAAAATACCGTTTGTGGTCTTAGATAAAAGGAAAACAATGGGCGAAGTGAGTTTAAATAGAAAATTGAGCGCGCCTACAAAGGCAAATGAAATGCGCTCGGGGTTGTTCATAGCAATTCTTTTGGGTACCATTTCGCCAAAAACGATTGAGATAAATGCCAAAAGAATAGTCAAAACAACAAGGCAGATTCCTTGCACAACATCATATAAATTCGTGTTGAGCAGTTTGCAGACGGCGCCTGCAAGAGGACCTGCAAATTTATCGGCTGCAACCGCCGAGGTCAAGAAGCCTGCGA
This sequence comes from Oscillospiraceae bacterium, assembly GCA_045542675.1. Lineage (GTDB taxonomy): Bacteria > Bacillota > Clostridia > Oscillospirales > Ruminococcaceae > SIG578. The sequence continues at coordinate 4,474 of JAZQLL010000133.1, read as the reverse complement.
TGGTGATACCGACCTGAATGCTTGCTAAAAACTTGGTGGGTTCTTTTAAGAGCTTTTGAACTCTTTTTGCTTTTTTGTTACCGTCGTCTGCCATAAGTTTGAGTTTGGCATCGTTTAAGGTAACCATTGCCATTTCCGAAGCGGCAAAGAAGCCGTTTACGAAAATGAGAAGAATAAGTAGTACAATGTAGAAGAGCAAAGTGCCTCCTGTCATTGTGTCTGTGGCTCCTGATAGTAACGGAATAACCATACTACTGTCCGGGTCCATGATATGTTGTCTCCTTTCGGGTTTTAAAAATATGCAAGGTATATATTACTATAAATATTATAAAAAGTCAAGTGGTGAGGACAAGTCTACCTTCGCCTGTTTCGGTGACGGTTATGGAAGGCAACACTGAGCACCAGACCGATGGCACAGTAGGTTACAACAACCGAGGTGCCGCCTGCCGAGAAAAGCGGCAGGGTAATGCCGATAACCGGCAGTACCGAGAGCACCATTCCGATGTTTATAATGGACTGTACACTGAGCATCGCGAAAACGCCCACGCAGATATATTTTCCTAAGAGGTCATCGGATTTTTGCGCGTTGTAAAGACTTCTGAAGCAGATGCTTCCGAGTAAAATTATAACGAGCAGACAACCTAAAAATCCGAGAGTCTCGCCGATAAACGCGAAAATATAGTCACTTTGAACGGCGGGAACTTTTCTAAGGTTAGCATCAAAACCTTTTCCGAAAAGCATGCCCGAGCCGAGCGCTATCCTGCCTTGTTTGGGCTGAACGCCGACGGTCAGGGGATAGGCATCGGGATTAAACACTACCTCAAACCGCGCCTTTTGGTCGGGTGACATAATAAATTTCCACAAAACAAAAACTGCGGCGGGAAGGCAGGCGAGCGGTGGTAAAATATACTTCCATGAAATGCCCGCCGAGAAAAGCATAAACAAAAAGATGCAGAAGAAAACAATGGCGCTTCCGTCATCGCCTTGGGCGACGATAAGCAGGGTGGGAATTGCACCGTGAATGCATAGCAAAACCACCTGTGCGAAACTGTTGATATGGTCGCGCACCTTTTCAAGATGCAGGGAAAAGGTTAAAATAAATGCAAGTTTTAAAAGCTCGGAAGGTTGGAATGTCAATCCAATAAAAGGAATTTCAAGCCAGGCTCTGTCATCGGCGCCCTCGCGCTTAAGTCCCACGAAAAAGGTAAGACCCACAAGGAACACGGCTATCGGAACAAATATTTTCCAAAGGTTTGCAAGAGAGCGGTAGTCAAAGAGCGAAATGAAAATGGCACAAAAAAGCCCCAACACCGAGGCGCCCACCTGAACGGTAGTGTAGCTCGTGGTGTTGAAAAAGTATGTAGTGCACTTAAAAATCATAAAACAACCGAATGCAGAGGTCAGTATACAAAACACGAGCATTACTCGGTCTGAAAATTTCAGGTAGTTGCGAATTGACTTAAAAATCTTAGAAATTGTAGTGCCCATATTGACCTCCTTTTCTTAAAATTTCGGCATTATTAATGTTATTATACCTTTTTATATAAAAAAATTCAAGATAAACCTTTGCATACGGGGAATTTTGTGCTATACTTAAGAAAATATTAGCGGGGGAGGGAATATGCATGACCTTTGTTTCGAAAAGCGAAAGCGAGACTGAGCGTTTTGCTGCCGAGTTTGCGAAAACTTTAAAAAGCGGCAGTGTAGTTGCATTTGAGGGCGATCTTGGAGCAGGTAAAACCGCCTTTTCAAGAGGCGTTGCCAAGGCACTTAATTCTCGCGACAACGTCAGCAGTCCCACCTTTGCAATAGTTAATGAATACGATGCCGATATTCCCATATTCCACTTTGATATGTATAGGATTGAAACTCTTGGGGAGCTTTATTCAATCGGCTTTTTCGAGTACCTCGAGCGCGGCGGAATTTGTCTTATCGAGTGGAGCGAAAATATCTACTCGGCGCTTCCCGAGGATACTGTTTTTGTCAAAATTAGTTCGGTTGACGATACTACCCGTGAAATAACCGTTTGGGAGGGAAAAGAGTAGTGATAATTTTAGCGGTTGAAAGTTCGGCGGTTGCCGCCTCCTGCGCCGTTTTGCGCGATGGAAAACTTCTTTGCGAAATTTGCTCAAATAACGGCCTTACCCATTCGGTAACCCTTTTGCCCCAGATAAAATCGGCACTCGATTTTTGTGGCTTGAGTGTCTCCGATGTGGACCTTTTTGCGATAGCAAACGGCCCCGGTTCTTTTACAGGGCTTCGAATCGGTGCAGCTACCATAAAGGGTCTCGCGGGGGACAAGCTCTGCCTTGGAGTTTCGACCCTTGAGGCGATGGCTTATGACCATAGCGAGTTTGAGGGGATTGTATGTCCGTGTATGGATGCCCGTTGCTCGCAGTTTTATAATGCACTCTTTGAAGTCGGCGGATCTGTAAAAAGGCTTTGTGAGGATAGGGCGCTTTTGTCAGATGAACTTATCGGAGAGCTTAAAAATCTTGATGAAAATATTTTGCTGGTTGGAGATGGGGCAAAACTGTGTTATAATAATATAGAAAAGTCGGCACCCGAGCTTCTTAGTAGAGTGCGCCTTGCTCCCGAAACAAAAATTTATCAGCACGCGGGCGGTGTTGCCCTTTGTGCCGAGGCTAAATTTATGGCGGGCGAAAAGGCGCAAAGCGCTGATGAACTCGTTTTAAGCTATTTGCGACTTCCCCAGGCGGAGAGGGAACTTAAGAGAAAGGAAAATACAAAATGATAGCATTAGGTTGTGACCATGGCGGACTAAATTTAAAAAACGCCATCAAAAAATATCTTGAAAGCAAAGGCGTTGAGTATATAGATTTCGGAACAAACTCTTCCGATTCCTGCGATTATGTCGACTTTGCCGAAAGGGTTTCCTTAAGCGTACAGAAGGGTGAGTGCGAAAAGGGAATTTTAGTCTGCGGAACGGGAATCGGAATGTCGCTTGCCGCAAATAAATTCAAAGGCATCAGAGCCGCCGTTTGCGGCGACTATTTTAGCGCAAAGTTTACGAGAGCGCACAACGATGCTAATGTTCTCTGCTTGGGTCAGAGAGTAACGGGAGAGGGGCTTGCGCTTGAACTCGTTGAGGTTTTCTTAAACACCGAGTTTGAGGGCGGCAGACACGCTGTTCGCGTACAAAAAATTATAGATATAGAAAATAAGCAGTAGTCAGGAGGAAAAAACAATGGTACTCGAGCCTATTATTAACAATCATCCCCTTGTTCAGCATAAAATAACCAGAATGAGAATGACCGAAACCGGCTGTAAAGAGTTTCGTGAACTCGTTTCCGAGGTTGCAATGCTTCTCTGCTACGAGGCAACCCGTGACCTTCCTTTAGAGGAAATCGAGATCGAAACCCCTATTTGTAAGACGCGCAAAAAGGTGCTTTCGGGAAATGACATTGCCTTTGTGCCCATCCTGCGAGCAGGACTAGGAATGGTGGACGGCGTTATGAGCCTCGTGCCGACTGCGAAAATCGGTCATATCGGTATGTACCGCGACCCTGTAACCATTAAGCCGGTGCCCTATTACTGTAAACTGCCCACCGATATTGTAAACCGCGAGGTTTTCGTGCTTGACCCTATGCTCGCAACAGGTGTTTCGGCTATAGATGCCATTTCGCAGATTAAAGAGTCGGGCGCAAAGAATATAAGATTTATGTGCATCATCGCCGCTCCCGAGGGACTTGCCGCTTTAAGAGAGGCTCATCCCGATGTTCAGATTTACTGCGGCGCGCTTGATGAAAAACTCAACGACCACTGCTACATTATCCCCGGACTCGGCGACGCCGGCGACAGAATTTTCGGAACAAAATAATCTCAGCAAAGGAAAAACTCCTGCACAAAATTGTGCAGGAGTTTTTGATTATTTTACTTCTTTAATATCAACAGAGTATCCCAGAACTTCTCCTATTGATTTTACCTTACCTTTTATAGTGACTGTGTCACCTTTTGACTTGTTGAGCAAATACTGTCTTTGCTGATCTGACTTTATGTAGCACATCATATTATCAAAATTCCAAGCATCTGCGTTTACGGGCTCAATGCTTATATATGATCCATCACTATCAAAGTTAGATATTTTTCCTGTTACTTCGATGTATTTATTTTGGTATTTTGTTTCGGCTTTAAGAGCATTGTCATCAAGCTCATCCATCATTGTTCTGAGGTCTACTTTTTCGTAAACAATCTCGTTATCAGTAGGACTTGAAACGGTGGGAGTTGTGCCTGTGCCCTCTGAGCTGCTCTCATCACCACCACCTGAAATCACACTGATTGTAACTATGGTAGCAAGAGCCATAAGAACCCAGAACCACCATTTTTTAACAACGGGCTTTTTCTGCTTTTTTGGTTTTTCTTCGGCGCTTCCACATTGAGGGCAGAAGTTGCTCTCGTATTCTGTTCCACATTTTTCACATTTCATACATTTTGTCTCCTTTTTGGATAATAC
>JAZQLL010000132.1:0-3172 GCA_045542675.1 Oscillospiraceae bacterium | reverse complement strand
CTTTTGGTGTACCAAAGCATATCGAAAATCCCGCAAGGGATTTATATCGATGAAAAATCATCGATTTTTTCAGTTACCATCCGTCAATTCCCGAGCGCTTTAGTGCACCGAATATTTTTTCGGTAACGCCCGGTTTTGCCGCTTCCTCGGCGGCAAGCCGCTCTTTAACGGTCTGCCTTAAGGTTGCCTTGTCGGCGGGACAAAGGCTTTTTACAACCGGGAGACTAAGCCTTTTAACCGCAAGTTCAATTTCCCTCTCGGGTGCGTAGACAAGCGGGCGGATAACATTTATATCCTTTCTTGATAAGTAGGTAACGGGCGAAAAACAACCTATCCGACCTTCCGAAAAAAGATTCATCAAAAAGGTTTCAACAACATCGTTGTAGTGGTGCCCGAGGGCGAGTTTGTTGCAGCCTTTTTCTTTTGCAACATCGTGAAGCGCTCCGCGCCTCATACGAGCACAAAGACTGCAGGGACTCTTTTCTTTTCGCTCTTCGAAAATTATCTGACCTATCTGTGTGCGCTTTACAACGAGCTCGATGCAGTTTTCCTCACAGAATTTCTCAATAGGCGAGTAGTCTGTTTCTACTCCGCTAAACTGCGGGTCGAGAACTACCGCGCAAATCTCAAACTTTTCGGGATAGAAGATTTTAAGGTGGTTTAAAGCGGCGAGTAGCATCATAGAATCCTTGCCGCCCGAAACGCCGACGGCAATTTTGTCGCCATCTTGTATCATTTTGTAATCGTCTACTGCGCGGCGCACAAAAGACAACATTCTCTGCACAAGCTCGCCTCCTTTTACATTCTGCTACACATTATACAATGACTTTGCAATTTAGTCAATCGCAACCACTTAACAAAAAATTAAGAAATTGCTTATATAATTCGACTAAACAATTATGGAAATTTATGGTATAATAACATAAAGTTAAGTCAAAGGAGAATAATTATGGAAAACTTTGTTCCAAAAATAAACGGAAATCTGCGTCGCCACGCTCTGCGTGTTCCCGAGGCTATATGGGAGTGCAGCGGAATTGAAATATTCGGTAAAAAAATAAGGTCGATAGTTTTCTCTACCGACCTTGCGATTATATGCAATGTTAATGCCGACGCCGTTCTGGCGGTTTACGCCTTTACCCCTCAGCCTAAGATTTCTGCCGCAATTTTATCGGCAGCGGACAAGCCTGTTTTTTGCGGCGTAGGCGGCGGCACAACCAGAGGCGCGAGGGTTGTCAACATTGCAAGAAACGCCGAGTCGCAAGGTGCGCTCGGGGTTGTTGTAAATTCGCCTACTGAAAATGAGGTTATTTCGGAAATTTCAAAGCAGATAGATATACCTATAATTGCAACTGTTATTTCGGAGGATACCGATTATGAGGCTCGAATAAAAGCGGGAGTAAATATTTTTAATGTATCGGCCGCCGCAAAGACGCCGCAGATAGTTGCCGACATAAGAGCCAGGTTTCCCGAGTTTCCTATAATCGCAACTGGTGGGCCTACAGATGAAACCATAAGAAATGTTATTGCCGCAGGAGCCAATGCGGTTACATGGACTCCGCCGACAAGTGCTGAACTTATGCAACTTCTGATGGATAAATACAGGCAGGAAAGAGCGGAAAACACCATAAAATAAAAATGAAATGAAAAATGAGAAATAGAGAGAAATGGAGCAAAACGGCGAGAAAATGAGAGAATGAGGGATATATTTTAAATTTTTGGCAAAAAAGGGGTTGACTTAGGAATTTGACTGTATTATAATAGTCAAGCACTCGCAGAAAGGCGACGTCCCCGTTGTCGCAAAAAGGCGGGTAAAAGAGTAAACAAAGAAAATTCCTATATTAACAAAACGGAGGAGAAACCATGTCAACTTTTATGCCTAAGAGCAATGAAATTGAGCGCAAGTGGTATGTTATTGATGCAGCAGGTAAGCCCATGGGCCGCGTAGCTGCAGCAGCTGCAGATCTTCTCAGAGGTAAGGGCAAAGCAATCTTTGCTCCCCACGTAGACTGCGGAGACCACGTTATCATCATCAATTCCGATAAGGCAGTTCTTACCGGAAGAAAGTTAGATCAGAAGATCTACTATCGTCACACCGGTTGGGTAGGCGGACTTAAAGAAGTTAAGTACTCAACTCTCATGAAAGAAAATTCACCTAAGGCTATGCAGCTCGCAGTTAAGGGAATGGTTCCCGATACTACTATTGGCAGAGCGGCTCTTACCCGTCTTCACATTTATAAAGACGGCGAGCACAGCCATGCTGCACAGAAACCCCAGGAATATACATTATAAGTGAGGAGGCGTTAAAGAATGTACGATAAGAAACCTTTTTTCTACGGAACAGGAAGAAGAAAGCACTCTGTTGCTCGTGTAAGACTTTACAAAGGTAACGGCGCTTTCACAATCAATGACAGATCTATCGACGATTATTTTGGTCTTGAGACCTTAAAGCTTATTGCAAGACAGCCCCTCGCTCTCACCGATACCCAGGACAAGTTTGACATTGTTGTTAAAGTTGCAGGCGGCGGTGTTACAGGTCAGGCTGGCGCAATCCGTCACGGCGTTGCAAGAGCTCTCTTAGAGTTTGATGCAGAGCTTCGCGGTGAGCTTAAAAAAGCTGGCTTCTTAACTCGTGATCCCAGAATGAAAGAGCGTAAAAAGTACGGACTCAAAGCAGCTCGTCGTGCGCCTCAGTTCTCCAAGAGATAATCAGTTTGTTATCTTTACAAGCCTTGTGGATTTCCACAGGGCTTGTTTCTTTTTTGTGGCTGTGGCACTCTCGCGTCATAGCCATACAAAACAAATTAAACCGTAGGGCTTGGCGCCTATAGAAGTGCTGCAAAACAAAACGGAATGTCATAAATGCCATTCCCTACAAATGTTCAATAGTAGGTGAGGCCCTTGAGTGCCACCCCACGAATCGAAAAGTAGAAATTCTACTACTCGAAAAATGTCGATTCTACCCACAGTAGAGAGGTAAAAATCGGGACTTGATTTTTCGTTTTCCTTCCTATATAATATATATAGTTCAATCGGGCGGAAAAACAGTGCCTTTAGGTTAACGTAAAGTTAATGTAAAAAAGATACACAAAAACGGAAGGGAGGAATAGACTTGGCCATCGATGAAAAAGAGCTTCGGGAAAAGGTTGGCAAAAATTTAATGGCTTTCAGAAAA
>JAZQLL010000131.1:0-3493 GCA_045542675.1 Oscillospiraceae bacterium | reverse complement strand
GACTGCTCGGTCTGAGGTCCGAAAATTCCATCAAATCCCGGAGTCTGTACAAAATTATTGAATGCAGCAATATAGGATAAAAAGTACTGCAGTACCCGTACGTTTTCTCCGCTTGTGCCTACAGATAGGTCTCGCGGAAATTGTTTAGAGATATTTTCAAGGGCAATTCCCTCGGAATTAAGTTCTGCAAGTCTTGTAACACTTACATATATCCTGACAATTCTGTACCAGGTTTCTTTATCCACCACTCCGGTAGGCTCCAGATTAAATATCTCCTGGAAGGTTCTAACCGCATCGGCAGTTCTCTCGCCGTATCTTCCGTCAACAGTTACCTTTGGGATTTTAGGATAATTTGTGGAGATTCTATTAAGTGATACCTGAATTATAGTCGGATATCTTCCGGTTGCGCCGAGTGTTATAGGAGAGCCGGGATATGAGTCAGAAGCCTCACCGACAACAGCATCTCTCACTATTTCAATATCATCTCCGTAGTAATTTTGCAATATTTCAAAGGGTACTTGCCCTGCATTTGCAAGGTCAACTGTTCCCCACTGAGACAAACCATCGCAAGTGACCGTCGTTCCGTTGCAGTATTGTGTAAAAAGCGGTTCAAGACTTCCGATTCTGCGAACATAATCATTAAACAGTTCATCGACAATTCTGCTGACCGAATCGAAAATATCTCTGCCGTACTCAAATGACTGGTCAGTTGCGGTTGAATTAGTTATATCAAATGGATACCCTTGACTTGGATACCACTCTGTAAAAATTCTGTTGAGCGCAAAAGTTGTTTGAGCATATATATTGGCTCTCAGAGCAGATTCGGGCCAGGTTGGATATATTTCGCTTGATGCTACATTCTTTATGTAGTCAATGAATGGCACAGTTACATTTTCAGCGTCTTGCCTCGCGCCGCCTAGGTGAACAGTTATTGTGCTGGGTATAATAACTTCCGGCATAAAATCCCCCTAACTTATATTTTTTCACTGGGAATTAAGTTTGCGGGCAGGCGTGTATTTTGCCCGCCAAACAACTGAATTCGCAGGTCGTTTTGTGGCACAAAACCATCCGCTCGTACATCCGCATAATAGTTTACATACGGATTTGTAAATTGCGGTGTTTGTGAAAGCTCGCTACTGGGTGCCGCTAGCCTAATCTGTTTTGTCGAGCCGTTTTCATCGGTTGTCAGAACGGCAAGGACACTATTGTCTTGCGGATTTTTTATTCGAATTACAGCATTTGCAATTGGTATTGCTCTGTTTGCGGTAAAAACATCTATCGTGAGATTTGCAAAGTCTGTCAGCGGCGGTGTTGCATTATTTTGATTGCCGTTAATCAGGCCCGTATTGGCGGGCGGAGAGTTATTAAATCTTCTGTCACCTGCGATGTTTTCAATTTGATTATTCTCACCATTTTGCTCTGCTTGGGGCGAAAAATCGATTATCGGTTCATTTACCTCATCAAGATCTTGAGTGCTATTTACGGTTAAATTTCTCGGCATATCGCTTTCAAAAGCAACATCTTCGTTACTTAAAAGTATCTCTTCTATTCTGCGAGTCAGTTCATCACCTCTGTTTACAAACTCGGGAAATGTGTTCTGAGTTTCCGGTTGCGCCTGTGGAATAACTGTTATGGGTGGAATCTCGGGTTTTGGCTCTGCATCAACGCTTGGCGGTGCTTCTTTAACAATTTCGGGACCTATATTTTGTGGTTCATTTTCTAATTCCGGAACTTTATTTACATTTGCTCTTGAAATCATTTGTTGCATTTCCGATTTATATTTTTCAATTAGTTCTTGTGTTGTCGGCATTTATTTTTCTCCTTTCACAGTTTTCTTATGACTATTACTTATGCTTTTCTTTCCCATTAAATGCCTTTTTCCAAATATTGATAACATCAAAGAAATGGCTCTTGAAAACGTTTTATATACGCTGTTATCAAATTTTCTTACTATAAGTGCAAAGAGTAAATTTGACACAATTATTTTAAATATTAGACCATCTTTCCCGATTGGAATAAGTATCCATGGCAAAAATTCGCAGGCAAAAGCCAATAAAAACGGCGATAAAATATCCTTTACAAATAAAAGTTTATTGTCGGTTATTTTAAGAAGCCTTGCGATGCTTAAAGTGGAATTAATCATAGTTGAAATATAAATAACCAGGATATAACCATATAGCCCCATTTTAGGCACAACAAAAAGTATCAGTAAAATACTGATAACGGCGTCAACCGTGCTATATGCTATCACCCTATTGTATTCTCCCAGACCTTTTAAAAGCGAGTCTGCAATACTGTCAAGGTACATGAAAGGGATTAGCGGCGCCATTACCCTAATCAAACTGCCTACCGAATCACTGCTATATAAAATTTGTCCGAGCTGGGAGCCGAAACAGATGAAATTTGCAGCAACGACAAGTGAAAAATAAAGAGTGAGTTTTACTGTGAAATCGGTTGATCTACGAATTTCAGAATTTTTTTCAAGTGTCTGCGCGTAGGTTATTTCTGGAATGAGCAACATCGAAAAGGCCGAAAGCACAAAAGACGGAAAAAATATAATAGGCATAACCATTGAGCAAAGTGTTCCGTAGCCTTTTAGCGCATCACTTTGTGTCGCGCCAAATTTACGGAAACCTATGGGCACAAGCGTATTTTCAAGAGTTTGCAGTCCCGAGCGAAGATAAGCGCCAAAAGCGGTCGGAAGACCTATTGAACATATTTTCGAAAAAACTTTTTTCTGCTTTTTAAGTTTTCGTTCCTTGTATGATATTGCTTTTAAGATCAAATAAATGCTACCAAAAACCTCCGCTATCGCCGATGACAGAACTATAACGGCACAAGCTATTTCTATATTTTTAGGCGGTACAAAGTAAAACAAGATAAAAAAAGATATAATCTGAACAGTCTGTTCCAAAATTCTTGAATAAAGGGTTATTTTAACCTTTTTGAGCGCATAAAAGAAACCTGTTATTGCCGAGGAGAGCGAAATAAACGGCAGGCTTGCAGCAAAAATTTTAAGCGAAATGGTGCACCTTATATCACAAAGTAGGTAAACAGAAATCATCTCTGCAAAATTATATATTAAAATCATGGAAATGACCGAGAAAAGCAATGCGTAGAGGCTACATTTACCCATAATTTGCTTTAGACTATATTTTTTCGTTGCAAGTGTCTGCGATGTAAGGCGCGTGCAAGCAAAATTTATTCCCGAGGTAGCAAGAGTTACGGAAATTCCGTATACTGCAAAGGTGAGCTGATAAAGTCCCATGCACTCTGCTCCCACTTTATTTGACACAACAACTCTGAATGCAGTAAAAACAAGTCTTAAGAGGAATGTTGTAATGACAAGCAATGCCGCATTGCTCATAAATTTTCTTTTATCCATTTTGCCGCCTTTTTTAATAATTTGCTTGAAATAATTAAATTTTAATAATATACTTATAATATAAGATTTATTAGGGGGATGCTTATGATAGATAACACAAAAATCTCA
>JAZQLL010000130.1:0-10955 GCA_045542675.1 Oscillospiraceae bacterium | reverse complement strand
TAAAAAGCTCTTCTCGGCAACAGTTATCCCTAATCGTGGTGCTTGGCTCGAGTATGAAACCGATGTAAGCGACATCTTCTATGTCCGTATAGACAAAGAGAGAAAAATCCCCATCACCGTATTCATTAAGGCTCTCGGTCTCTCAACAAGAGAGCAGATTCTTGATGTTTTCGGTGAGGATGTTCGTATTCTTGAAACTTTAAGCCGCGATGAAACTGCCGATCAGGATGAGGCTCTTAAGGAAGTTTATAGAAAACTTCGCCCCGGCGAGCCCCCAACAGTTGAGAGCGCTAAGGCTCATATCAGCGGTCTTTTCTTTGATAAGAGAAGATATGAGATTTCAAGAGTCGGCCGTTATAAGTACAATAAAAAACTTGCCCTTGCTGCAAGAATCCGTGGCTTTGAGCTTACTCGTGATGCCGTAAATCCCATCACAGGTGAACTCGTAGTTAAGAAGGGCACCATGCTTACCGCAGACTTGGCTCAGTCTATCGAGGATGCAGGTGTAAGCACAGTATTTGTTAAGCATGACCATGAGGATAGAGAAGTTAAGGTGTTCTCTAACGGTATGGTTCGCCGCAACATGATTTGTGAGTATATCCACATCACCGAGGATGAGCTCGAGGAAATGGGAATCAATGAGATGATTTATCTCCCCGTTTTCAAAGAGATCATTGAAAATTCCTCGGATGAAGAGGTTATCCGCGCAGGTCTTTTAGAGCGCGTGGACGAGCTTGTTCCCAAGCACATTATCGTTGACGACATTTTCGCTTCCATCAACTACTTAAACTGCCTTGCTGATGGCATCGGCACTACCGACGATATTGACCACCTTGGCAACCGTCGCGTAAGAAGTGTTGGTGAGCTCCTTCAGAATCAGTTTAAGATCGGCTTCTCAAGAATGGAGAAGGTTATCCGCGACAAGATGACCATTCAGGCTCAGGATATGGAAACCCTGTCTCCTCAGTCGCTCATTAATATCCGCCCCATAGTTGCGGCTATTCGTGAGTTCTTTGGCTCATCTCCGCTTTCACAGTTCATGGACCAGACAAACCCCTTAGCCGAGCTTACCCATAAGCGTCGTCTTTCTGCTCTCGGACCCGGCGGTCTTTCAAGAGACAGAGCAGGATTTGAGGTTCGTGACGTTCACTACACCCACTACGGAAGAATGTGTCCTATCGAGACTCCTGAAGGTCCTAACATCGGACTTATCTCGTATCTCGCCGCATTCTCCAGAATCAATAAATATGGATTTATCGAGGCTCCCTACCGTAAGGTCGATAAGGAAACCGGCGTTGTAACAGAAGAGGTCGTTTATATGACCGCAGATGTTGAGGACGCTTATGTTGTAGCTCAGGCAAATGAGCCCCTCGATGAAAACGGAAGATTTGCAAGAGCGCGTGTTAATGCGCGTGTGCGTGACGAAATTGCCGAGGTTGACCGCGACAGAGTTGACTTTATGGACGTTTCGCCTAAAATGGTTGTTTCTATCGCAACCGCAATGATTCCCTTCCTTGAAAACGATGACGCAAACCGTGCCCTCATGGGTGCAAACATGCAGCGCCAGGCAGTGCCCCTTATGAAAACTCAGAATCCTATCGTTGCTACAGGTATGGAGTATAAGGCGGCTGTTGACTCGGGCGTTACAGTTCTCGCCAAAGAGGACGGTACCGTTAAGTTCGTATCTGCCGATAAGGTTATCATTACCGATGAGGCAGGTCAGGACCACGAGTATGAACTTATTAAGTTCCTTCGTTCAAACCAGGGAACCTGTATTAACCAGAAACCTGTTGTAGATGCAGGCGAAAAGGTTAAGAAGGGTCAGGTTATTGCAGATGGACCCGCAACCTGCAACGGTGAGATAAGCTTAGGTAAAAATATGCTTATCGGCTTTATGACCTGGGAAGGTTATAACTACGAGGATGCTGTTCTATTAAATGAGCGCCTCGTTCGCGATGATATTTTCACCTCTATTCATATTGAGGAATATGAGATAGATGCAAGAGATACTAAACTCGGACCCGAGGAAATCACTGCAGATATCCCCAACGTTTCTAACGAGGCCAGAAAAGACCTTGACGAGCGCGGAATTATCCGCATCGGTGCTGAGGTTCACTCGGGCGACATCCTGGTTGGTAAAGTTACTCCTAAGGGTGAAACCGAGCTTACCGCCGAGGAAAGACTCCTTAGAGCTATCTTCGGTGAGAAGGCAAGAGAAGTAAGAGACACCTCGCTTAAGGTTCCCCACGGTGAATATGGTATCATCGTGGATGTTAAAGAGTTTACAAGAGAGAATTGCGATGAGCTTTCTCCCGGTGTAAATAAAGTTGTTCGCTGCTATATCGCTCAGAAGAGAAAGATCTCTGTCGGCGATAAGATGGCGGGACGTCACGGTAATAAGGGTGTTGTATCCCGTATCTTACCTCAGGAGGATATGCCTTTCTTACCCGATGGCAGACCTCTTGATATAGTTCTTAACCCCCTCGGCGTTCCTTCCCGAATGAACATCGGTCAGGTTCTCGAGGTACACCTCGGCCGCGCCGCTGCAGAGCTCGGTTGGAAGGTTATGACCCCTGTATTTGACGGCGCTCACGAGGAAGATATTCGCGAGTGCTTCAAGATGGCAGGACTTAGAGAAGATGGTAAAACCATTCTTTACGACGGTAGAACAGGTGATGCATTTGATAACCCTGTAACCGTTGGATATATGTACTTCTTAAAACTCCATCACCTCGTTGATGATAAGATTCATGCACGTTCCACAGGTCCCTACTCGCTCGTAACTCAGCAGCCTCTCGGAGGTAAAGCTCAGTTCGGCGGACAGAGATTCGGTGAGATGGAGGTTTGGGCCCTCGAGGCTTATGGTGCGGCTTATACACTTCAGGAAATCCTGACAGTTAAGTCGGACGATGTTGTCGGACGCGTTAAGACCTATGAGTCTATCATTAAGGGACAGAATGTTCCTACACCCGGAATTCCCGAATCATTTAAGGTTCTTATTAAGGAACTTCAGTCACTCGGTCTTGATGTCAAGGTTCTTGACGATGAGGGCGCAGAGATTGATCTTAAGCAGAACTTTGATGATGACGATTTAAGTTTTGGAGCTATTGATAATGCAGTTGGCGAGTATCGTGATGATGGCGCTTACGACGGAATGACAGTCGGAGACCTTTCCGATACCGAGGCATTCGGCACAACCGGAACCGAAGAGGAAGACGATTTCGAGGATTCCTCAGAGGATTTCGGTGATGACGATTTTGATGGCGAAGACCTGTAAAGAATAGAAAGGAAGGCGTAATATGGAATATAATGCATTTGATTCAATTAAAATAGGCCTTGCGTCACCCGATACTATTCGTGAATGGTCGTATGGTGAGGTTAAAAAGCCTGAAACTATCAACTATAGAACACTCAAGCCTGAAAGAGACGGTCTTTTCTGCGAAAAGATTTTTGGACCAACTAAGGACTGGGAGTGTCACTGCGGAAAATATAAGAGACTTCGCTATAAAGGCAAGGTCTGTGAGCGCTGCGGCGTTGAGATTACTCGCGCCAAGGTGCGCCGCGAGAGAATGGGACACATTGAACTTGCTGCCCCCGTTTCTCACATCTGGTACTTTAAGGGAACCCCCTCAAGAATGGGACTCATTCTTGACCTTTCCCCCAGAGTGCTCGAAAAGGTTATTTACTTTGCTTCTTACATCGTAACAGATAAGGGCAAAACTCCTTTAGAGAAGTATCAGCTTCTTTCCGAAATTCAGTATCGTGAGTGGAAGGATAAGTATGGTGATGCTTTCACAGCCGAAATCGGTGCAGAGGCTATCAAGCATCTTTTAGAAGAGGTAAATCTTGAAGAACTTTCGCACGAGATTAAGGCAGAAATCGCTCGCATCGGCAACCAGAAAACCGGCGGACAGAAGAGCATCAAGCTCCTTAAAAGACTTGAGGCTGTAGAGGCATTTCGCAAGAGCGGAAACCGCCCCGAGTGGATGATTATGGACGTTGTTCCCGTAATTCCTCCCGATATTCGTCCTATGGTGCAATTAGATGGTGGCAGATTCGCAACAAGTGACTTAAACGACCTTTATCGTCGTGTTATCAATAGAAACAACCGTCTTAAGAAACTCCTTGAACTCAATGCGCCTGACATCATCATCCGTAATGAGAAGAGAATGCTCCAGGAGGCTGTTGACGCCCTTATTGATAACGGCAGACGCGGTCGTCCTGTAACCGGACCCAGCAATAGACCCTTGCGTTCACTTTCCGATATGCTCAAGGGTAAGCAGGGCCGTTTCCGTCAGAACTTACTTGGTAAGCGTGTTGACTATTCAGGCCGTTCGGTTATCGTTGTAGGTCCTGAACTCAAGATGTATCAGTGCGGTCTTCCTAAGGAGATGGCACTCGAGCTCTTCAAGCCCTTCGTTATGAAGCGCCTTGAGGACATCGGCGCAGCTGAGAACAATAAGAATGCTAAGAAGATGGTTGAGAGAGCCAATCCTAAGGTTTGGGATGCTCTTGAAACTGTAATCAAAAAGCACCCCGTGCTTCTCACCCGTGCACCTACACTTCATAGACTCGGTATCCAGGCATTTGAGCCCGTACTCGTTGAGGGTAGAGCATTAAAACTTCACCCCCTCGTTTGTACTGCTTATAACGCAGACTTCGACGGTGACCAGATGGCTGTTCACGTACCCCTTTCGGCAGAGGCTCAGGCAGAGGCAAGATTCTTGATGCTCGCTGCTAATAACCTCTTAAAACCCTCTGACGGTAAGCCTGTTTCTGTTCCTACTCAGGATATGGTACTCGGTTCTTACTATCTTACAATAGTAAAAGAGGGAGAACCCGGTGAGGGTAAGGTGTTCCGCAACTTCGATGAGGCTCTTATGGCTTATAATGAGGGCGTTGTCGGTCTCCACGCTCCCATCAAGGTTCGCGTTGAGAAGGAAGTTGGCGGCAAAAAGGTAAGCAGAATTATCGATGCTACCGTTGGTAGAATTATCTTCAACAATCCTATTCCTCAGGACTTAGGATTTGTTGACCGCTCTAACTCCGATAAGATGTTTGACCTCGAAATCGGAGTAAAGGTTGATAAGAAACAACTCGGAAAAATTGTTGACCGTTGTATTAAGGTGCACGGCGTAGCAACCGCTTCCGAGGTACTTGATAAGATTAAGGCTCAGGGCTTTAAGTACTCTACAAGAGGTGCTATCACCGTCGCAGTTTGCGATGCCGAGATTCCTCCTCAGAAGAAGGAACTCGTTGCTAAGGCAGACGAGAGAATTCTTGAGATTGCTAAGCAGTATGATAGAGGTTTCCTCTCTAACGAAGAGAGATATAAGCTCGTTATCGACACCTGGACCGAGACTACAAAGCTCGTTTCTGATGCGCTTTCCGCAAACCTCAATCAGTACAATCCCATCTGGATGATGGCTGACTCGGGTGCGCGTGGTAGTATCAACCAGATCAAGCAGCTCGCAGGTATGCGTGGACTTATCGCAAACACCTCGGGTCGTACCATTGAGATTCCTATTAAGGCTAACTATCGTGAGGGTCTTAACATCCTCGAATACTTCATTTCCTCTAAGGGTGCGAGAAAGGGTCTTGCCGACACCGCGCTCCGTACCGCTGACTCGGGTTACCTTACCCGTCGTCTTGTTGACGTTTCTCAAGAGGTTATCATCCGCCAGCACGACTGCGGAACCGTTGAGGGCATCGAGATAGGCGATATTAAGGAAGGCAAGGA
The DNA here is from genome assembly GCA_045542675.1 of Oscillospiraceae bacterium. Classification (GTDB taxonomy): domain Bacteria; phylum Bacillota; class Clostridia; order Oscillospirales; family Ruminococcaceae; genus SIG578. The sequence goes on along the minus strand of JAZQLL010000130.1, from coordinate 5,215 downwards.
AATGATCGAGCCCTTGGCAGAACGCCTTGTAGGCCGTTATCTTGTTGAGGACTTCCTTGATGAGAATGGCGAGATTCTTGTAAGTCGTGATAAGATCATTACTGATTCTGATGCCGAGAAGATTGTTGCTTCGGGCGCACAGACAGTTAAGATCCGTTCTATCCTTAAGTGTAAATCCAAGCAGGGCATCTGCTCTAAGTGTTACGGTTCTAACCTCGCAACAGGTAAGGCTGTTGCAGTAGGTGAGGCAGTTGGTATTATCGCAGCTCAGTCAATCGGTGAGCCCGGTACCCAGCTTACCATGAGAACCTTCCACACCGGTGGTATCGCATCTGCAGAGGATATTACCCAGGGTCTTCCCCGAGTTGAAGAACTCTTCGAGGCAAGAAAACCCAAGCATAATGCAATCGTTACCGAAATTGCAGGTAAGGTTTCTGTTAAGGAAACTAAGAAAGGCCGCTTTGTTGCTATTACTCCCGTTGGCTCAACCAAGGATGTTGAGGCTATGGAAGAAGAGAAGATGTATCAGATTCCTTACGGCTCTCGTATGAGAGTCAAGGAAGGCGACATCGTTGCCGCAGGCGATCTTCTTACCGAAGGTTCCATCAATCCCCATGATGTTCTCGCTATTAAGGGCGCAGACGCAGTTCGTGACTACCTTATTGCCGAGGTTCAGAAGGTTTATCGTCTCCAGGGTGTTGATACCAACGATAAGCATATCGAGGTTATCATCCGTCAGATGATGAAGAAGGTTAAGGTAGTAGACGGCGGAACAACAGGACTTCTCCCCGGAACAGTTATTGAGAAGGGCGAACTTGAGTCCATTAACGAAGAGGTAAGAGAGCAGATCGCAAATGGCGATATGAACGCAAGAGAGGCAACTGCTTCTGCAGTGCTCCTCGGTATTACCAAGGCTTCGCTTGCTACCGATAGCTTCCTTTCTGCCGCATCCTTCCAGGAGACCACCAAGGTGCTCACAGATGCCGCAATCAAGGGCAAGAGCGATCCCCTTCTCGGTCTTAAGGAAAATGTTATCATCGGTAAACTTATTCCCGCAGGTACAGGTATGCAGTGCTATCACGATGTTGATGTCACAGAGCAGACAGAAACTGTAGAGGAAGAAACCGTAGAGGCATAAAAGGTTTTCAGCGCCCGATTTTTCGGGCGCGGATTTTTACTTAAAAAAGGCTGTAAAAAAGATAGCAAAATGCTTGACAAAACCGCATTTTAATGCTAAAATAGTAAACTGTGCCGAAGTGCGAAAAATTCGGCGCAGTTTATTGCATTATAGCCCTAAAAATTGGGTAATAATAGTATTTAAGAGAGGAGGAAAAATATGCCGACCTTTAACCAGCTCGTGAGAAAGGGAAGAGAGACCTTAGCTACAAAGTCAACTGCTCCCGCACTTCAGAAGGGTTACAACTCAAAGAAGAAGGAAGCAACTGATCAGTCTTCGCCTCAAAAGCGCGGAGTTTGTACAGCAGTTAGAACCATGACTCCTAAAAAGCCTAACTCAGCATTGAGAAAGGTTGCCAGAGTTCGTCTTACTAACCAGACTGAAGTAACGGCCTACATCCCCGGTATCGGACATAACCTTCAGGAACACAGCGTTGTTCTTATAAGAGGCGGAAGAGTAAAAGACCTTCCTGGTGTTCGTTACCATATCATTCGTGGTACACTCGATACTCAGGGTGTTGCTAACAGAATGCAGAGCCGCTCTAAATACGGAGCAAAGAGACCTAAGGCCGGTGCTTCTAAGTAAAATATTCGAAACAATGCTTTCAGTGTTGAAGGTTTATATATAAATCCTCGACATTGGCAAGCGGGAGAATTATTACTTTCGAGTACCTGTGATATCATTATGTGAAGGAGGGAAGCGAAGTGCCAAGAAGAGGAAGAATCGCAAAAAGAGATGTTCTGCCCGATCCTATGTACAATTCAAAGCTTGTAACAAGACTCATCAACAACATTATGCTTGATGGCAAGCGCGGAGTTGCTCAGAAGATCGTTTATGGCGCATTCGATATCGTTAAGGAGAAGACCGGAGCTGAGGCTTTAGAGTCCTTTGAGAAGGCAATGGAAAACATTATGCCTGCTTTAGAGGTAAAGGCTCGCCGTGTAGGTGGTGCAACCTATCAGGTTCCCATGGAGGTCAGACCCGACAGACGAGTTACACTTGGATTGCGTTGGCTCACAACCTATTCGAGAGCTCGTTCTGAAAAGACAATGAAAGAGCGTCTTGCAGCTGAGATCATTGATGCAATCAATGAGACCGGCGGCGCAGTTAAAAAGCGTGAAGACACTCACAAAATGGCTGAAGCTAACAAAGCTTTTGCACACTATCGTTGGTAAGATTGTGGGCATTGCCTGCAAACTAAATAGAATCTCATTTAGAAAAATGAGAGCGTGTTAAAAAAACAGGAGGACAATATGCCAAGAGAAATACCCCTTGAATTAACAAGAAATATCGGCATAATGGCCCACATTGACGCTGGTAAGACTACCACTACCGAGAGAATTCTTTTCTACACCGGTAGAACTCATAAAATCGGCGAGACACATGATGGTTCTGCTACTATGGACTGGATGGTTCAGGAGCAGGAGCGCGGTATCACCATTACTTCCGCTGCTACCACTGCTTATTGGAGTGGTTCAGAGGGTCAGTACAAGAAACACCGTATCAACATCATCGACACTCCCGGACACGTTGACTTTACCGTAGAGGTTGAGCGTTCACTTAGAGTTCTTGACGGATCGGTAACAGTTTTCTGTGCAAAGGGCGGCGTTGAGCCTCAGTCTGAAACAGTGTGGCGTCAGGCAGACAACTATAAGGTTCCCCGTATGGCGTACATCAATAAGATGGACATCATGGGTGCTAACTTCTATAACGTTGTAGATATGATGCATGATCGACTCAAGTGTAATGCTGTTCCTATTCAGCTCCCCATCGGCGCTGAGGACACATTCCGCGGAATTATCGATCTTATCGAAATGAAGGCCGATGTATATTATGACGACCTCGGTAAAGACATGCGTGTCGAGGAAATTCCTGCAGATATGAAGGAAAAAGCCGAAGAGTACAGAGCTGCTCTCTTAGAGGCAGTAGCTGAGCTCGACGAGGACGTTATGATGAAATACCTCGAGGGTGAGGAAATCACTTCCGAGGAAATCAAAAAGGTAATCCGTAAGGCTACCATTGATAACACATTTGTTCCCATTTGCTGCGGAACATCTTATAAGAATAAGGGCGTTCAGAAGCTTCTCGATGCTATCATCGACTTTATGCCCGCCCCCATTGACATTCCCGCAATCCGCGGTGTCAACCCCAAAACCGACGAGGAAATGGAAATGCCCTCTGATGACAATGCGCCTTTCTCAGCGCTTGCATTCAAGATCGCAACCGACCCCTATGTTGGTAAACTCTGCTTCTTCCGTGTATATTCCGGTAAACTCAATGCAGGTTCCGGCGTGTACAACTCAAACAAGGATAACAGCGAGAGAATCGGAAGAATCCTGCAGATGCACGCTAACCACAGAGAAGATATTGAAACTGTTTATGCAGGCGATATCGCTGCTGCGGTTGGTCTTAAAAATACAACAACCGGTGACACACTTTGTGATGAGAGGAATCCCGTAATTCTTGAATCTATGGAATTCCCCGATCCCGTTATCCGTGTTGCTATCGAGCCTAAGACCAAAGCAGGTCAGGAGAAAATGGGCGTTGCTCTTGCAAAACTTGCAGAAGAGGACCCCACCTTCAGAACCTACACCGATGAAGAAACAGGTCAAACCATCATCGCCGGAATGGGCGTACTTCACCTTGAAATTATCGTTGATAGACTTCTCCGTGAGTTTAAGGTAGAAGCAAATGTTGGTAAGCCTCAGGTTGCTTATAAAGAGACTATCCGTAGAAATTCGGATGTTGACCATAAGTATGCTCGTCAGTCGGGTGGTAAAGGTCAGTACGGTCACGTTAAGATCAAGGTTGAGCCTAACGAGTCCGGTAAGGGTTACGAGTTTATTAACCAGATCGTCGGCGGTGCTATTCCTAAGGAGTACATCGAGCCTGTTAACCAGGGTATCCAGGGTGCTATGCAGGCAGGCGTTCTCGCAGGCTATCCCGTTGTTGACGTTAAGGTAACACTTTATGATGGTTCGTACCACGAGGTTGACTCCTCTGAAATGGCATTTAAGATTGCCGGTTCACAGGCATTCAAAGAGGCCATGAAGAAGGCTGATCCCGTTATCCTCGAGCCTATCATGAAGGTAACCGTTATCGTTCCCGAAGAGTACATGGGCGACGTTATCGGTGACTTAAACTCCCGCCGTGGACAGATTCAGGGTATGGAGCCCAGAATTGGTGCACAGCAAATAAACTCCTTTGTTCCCCTCTCAGAGATGTTTGGTTACGCTACCGATATGCGTTCCAAGACACAGGGTAGAGGTCAGTACACAATGGAGCCCAGCCACTACATCGAAGTTCCCAAGTCAATCGCTGAGGGAATCATGAATGCAAGGGCAAAGAAAGAATAGTTTAAAAGTACTTGATATTTTTAAGACTATTTGCTACAATATAGTTAAACTTTATTGAAATTAAAATTTACTTTTCATTTTAAGGAGGAAAAACACAATGGCAAAGGCAAAATTTGAAAGAACTAAGCCCCATATTAACATTGGTACCATCGGTCACGTTGACCACGGTAAGACTACTCTTACTGCTGCTATCACAAAGACCCTCGGTATCCAGGGAAAAGCAGAGTTCATGGCTTACGACATGATCGATAAGGCTCCCGAAGAGAGAGAAAGAGGAATTACAATTAACACCGCTCACGTTGAGTATGAGACCACACAGCGTCACTATGCTCACGTTGACTGCCCCGGACATGCTGACTACGTTAAGAACATGATCACCGGTGCTGCTCAGATGGATGGTGCTATCCTCGTTGTTTCCGCAGCTGACGGCCCCATGCCTCAGACTCGTGAGCACATCCTTCTCGCTCGTCAGGTAGGCGTTCCCTACATCGTAGTATTCATGAACAAGTGCGATCAGGTTGACGACGAAGAGCTCCTCGAGCTCGTAGAGATGGAGATCCGTGAGCTCCTCGATGAGTACGAGTTCCCCGGCGATGATACACCTATCATCAAGGGTTCTGCTTATCAGGCTCTCCAGGCTGGCAACGATCTTAGCGATCCTGTTTATGCTCCTATCCTTGAG
>JAZQLL010000129.1:0-4887 GCA_045542675.1 Oscillospiraceae bacterium | reverse complement strand
TATAAATATGGTTTACGGCGTTTCATCAACAGGTAAAAGAGTTATGACCTCGTCTTCTTCGCCCGGAATTTCATTAAAGGGTGAGGGACTTTCCTATATAGCAGGTGCCGACCTTCCTGCACTTGTTGTAAACGTACAGCGCGGCGGCCCCGGACTCGGCGGTATCCAGCCCTCTCAGTCGGACTATTTCCAGGCAACAAGAGCCGCAGGTCACGGCGACTTTCATATGATCGTTCTTGCTCCTGCATCTGTTCAGGAAATGGCAGAGCTTACCGTTAAAGGCTTTGAGCTCGCTGATAAATACAGAATGACCTCAATGATCCTTGCTGATGGTACTATGGGTCAGATGATGGAGCCTGTGTCTCTTGATTTAGAGGTTAAGCCCGCTCCCGAAAAGCCCTGGGCTACAACCGGAACCAAAATGGAGAGAGAGCACAATATCACAAACTCGCTCTACCTTGTTCCCGATGATCTTGAGAGGGTAAACTTTGAGCGCTTTGAGCGTTACAAGAAGATAGAAGAAACCGAAACCATGTACGAGGAGTACATGATGGATGATGCAGAAATCTGCATTGCCGCTTTCGGTATTGCCGCAAGAGTTTCAAAGAATGCGGTAAATGAGGCAAGAAAAATGGGTATTAAGGCAGGACTTATCCGCCCCATAACCCTCTGGCCTTTCCCCAAGGCTCCCTTTAAAAAGGCTGCCGACAAGGTAAAACAAATCATTTCTGTTGAGCTTTCAATGGGACAGATGATCGAGGATGTTCGTATGGCATCTGAGTGCAAAGTTCCCGTAACACTCGTAAACCGCGTAGGCGGAATGATTCCTTCGCCCGAGCAGGTTTTAGAGGCTATTGTAGAGGCTCATAAAAACGGAGGTGCTAAATAATGGCAGTAGTATTTGAAAAACCCCATGCACTGACTGATGCTCCCATGCATTACTGCCCCGGTTGTACACATGGTATCGTTCACCGCCTTGTAGCCGAGGCTATTGACGAACTCGGTATCGAGGGTAGAACTATCGGTATTGCACCTGTTGGTTGCTCGGTTATGGCATATAATTATTTTGCTTGCGATATGATTGAGGCGGCTCATGGTAGAGCACCCGCAGTTGCAACAGGCGTAAAGAGAGCAGACCCTGAAAATCACATTGTATTTACATACCAGGGCGATGGCGACCTCGCTTCCATAGGTATGGCTGAAACTGTTCACGCCGCCGCAAGAAACGAGAACATCACAGTAATCTTCATCAACAACGCAATTTATGGTATGACCGGCGGTCAGATGGCTCCCACCTCGCTTCCCGGTCAGGTTACACAGACCTCTCCCTACGGTAGAGATACAGATCACTGCGGTTTCCCCGTTAAAGTTTGCGAGATGCTTTCGCAACTTGATGGTCCCGAGTATTTGGAGCGTGTAACCGTAAATAACGTTAAGAATATCCGCGCCGCTAAAAAGGCTATTAAAAAGGCGTTTCAGAATCAGGTTGAGGGCAAGGGCTTCTCGCTTATCGAGGTTGTTTCCACCTGTCCTACCAACTGGGGCCTGACTCCTACAGCGGCTCTTAAATGGTTAGAAGATAATATGCTTCCTTACTATCCCCTCGGAGTTTATAAGGATAGAAGCGCGCAGAAGGAGGATAAATAAAATGGCAACAAAACAGTTTTTATTCTCAGGCTTCGGCGGACAGGGAATTTTATTCTCTGGTAAATTCTTAGCATATAAGGGTCTTACAGAGGGCAAGCAGGTTTCCTGGCTCCCTTCTTACGGCCCCGAGATGCGCGGTGGTACTGCAAGTTGCAGCGTTATCATCAGTGACGAGCCCGTTGGCTCTCCCATCGTTTCTAAACCCGATGTTCTTATCGCAATGAACCTTCCCTCGCTTGATAAGTTCGAGGATGATGTTGTTCCCGGCGGTATCATAATCGCAGACTCTTCACTTATCGAGAGAAAGGGCAAGAGAGACGATGTAACCGCAATTTATATCCCCGCAACCCGTCTTGCAGGCGAAAATGATATTCCGACACTTGCTAATATGATTATCATCGGCAAGGTTATGGAAATCTTAGGCGAGTATAACGAAGAGGGCGTAAATGCCGCACTTAGTAAGGTTATCTCGGCAAAACGTGCAAATATGCTTGAGGCAAACTTCAAGGCTATCAAGCTCGGCGCAGACTTTAATGCATAAGGGAGGAAATTAAAATGCAGATTTCTTTTACAAAGACAACTTGTCCTAAAGAAAAGCCCGAGGCTTCAACACTCGGCTTCGGAAAATTCTTTACCGACCATATGTTTATGATGGACTATTCAAGAGAAAAGGGTTGCTGGTACAATGCAAGAATAGTACCCTTTGCACCTATTGCACTTCACCCCGCTTCAACAGTTCTTCACTATGGTTCGGAAATATTTGAGGGACTTAAAGCATATCGTAGAGAGGACGGCAGTGTTCAGCTTTTCCGTCCCATTGAGAACATCCGCAGACTCAATTCTTCGGCAGAGCGTCTCTGCCTGCCCCAGATTCCTGAAGAGGATGCAATGCAGGTTTTAACCGAGTTTGTAAAGTGTGAGCAGGACTGGACTCCTTCCGCTCCCGGCACATCACTTTATCTTCGTCCCTTTATGTTTGGAAACGACGAAACACTCGGAGTTCACGCTGTTCATAACGCTACCTTTGTTATCATAGCTTCCCCCGTTGGCAGTTATTATAAAGAGGGTATCAACCCCGTTAAGATTATGATCGAGGACGAGGATGTAAGAGCCGTTCGCGGCGGTACAGGTTACGCTAAGTGCGGCGGTAACTACGCTGCAAGTAACCGCGCAGGCGAGAGAGCAGAGCAGAAGGGCTATTCTCAGGTTCTCTGGCTCGATGGTGTTGAGAGAAAGTATATCGAGGAAGTTGGCGCTATGAACGTTATGTTCAAGATTAAGGGCGAGATTGTAACTCCCGCACTTACCGGCTCTATCTTACCCGGTATTACAAGAAAATCCTGCTTAGAGCTTCTTAGAAAAGAAGGCTACAATGTAAGCGAGAGACTTCTCTCCATCGATGAGCTTTCTGCCGCTTTAGAGGATGGAACTCTTGAAGAGGCGTGGGGTTGCGGTACAGCTGCAGTTGTTTCTCCCATTGGCGAACTTTGCTATAAGGGAGTAAAATATACCGTTTCGGGCGGAAAGATCGGCGAGGTTACTCAGCACCTTTATGATACCTTAACAGGTATTCAGTGGGGTAAGATTGAGGATAGCTTTGGCTGGACAGTTAAGCTCTAATCGGTAAATCTATTTAGAGAAGGAATAATTTATGTTCAAAAGTGAGTATTTAAACAGAGTTTATGCGGATTTCGTAAGAAGAAATCCCCATGAAGTCGAGTTTCAGCAAGCAGTAGAAGAGGTTTTAACGTCTCTCGAGCCGGTCGTGGCGGCTAACCCCAAGATTGAAGAATGGGGCGTAATCGAGAGAATGGTAGAGCCTGAAAGAATGTTTTATTTCAGAGTTCCCTGGGTTGATGATAAGGGAAAAGTTCAGGTAAACCGTGGTTACAGATGTCAGTTTAACTCTGCAATCGGTCCCTATAAGGGCGGTCTTAGATTTCATCCCACAGTAAACTCGTCGGTTATCAAGTTTTTAGGTTTCGAGCAGACCTTTAAAAATAGCCTTACAGGTCTTCCTATGGGCGGCGGTAAGGGCGGCTCGGACTTTGACCCTCGCGGTAAGAGCGATAACGAGGTTATGCGCTTCTGCCAGAGCTTTATGACCGAACTTTCCAAGCACATCGGCGCTAATACCGACGTACCCGCAGGTGATATCGGCGTAGGCGCAAGAGAAATCGGCTATCTTTACGGTCAGTACAAACGCCTTAGAAATGAGTTTACCGGCGTTCTTACCGGTAAGGATCTGTCTTACGGCGGCTCGCTTATCCGCCCCGAAGCTACCGGCTACGGCGCAGTTTATTACACCATCGAGATGCTCAAGTCTTTCGGCGAGAATATTGAGGGCAAAACTGTTGCAATCTCGGGATTTGGTAATGTTGCTTGGGGAACCGTTAAAAAGTTCGCCGAGGTCGGCGCAAAGGTTGTAACCATTTCAGGCCCCGACGGATATATCTATGATGAGGACGGCGTAAGCACCGATGAAAAAATCGACTTTATGCTCGAGATGCGCGCATCGGGTAGAGATAAGGTTAAGGAATATGCCGATAAATTCGGCGTGCCCTATTTCCCCGGCGAGAAGCCTTGGGGCGTAAAGGCGGATATCATTATGCCTTGCGCTATTCAGAATGAAGTTCGTATAGAAGACGCTGAGAAAATAGTTAAAAACGGCGTTAAATTCTATGTTGAGGTTTCCAATATGCCTACAACCAATGAGGCGGTTGAGTACCTTCAGAAGAATGGCGTTATCGTGGCTCCCTCAAAGGCAGTTAACGCAGGCGGCGTTGCTGTTTCGGGTCTTGAAATGAGCCAGAACTCAATGAGATATAGCTGGACCGCGCAGGAGGTTGATGAGAAACTCCATAGAATTATGGTGGATATCTATCGCACCTCTTATGAGGCGGCTAAGCGCTACGGTATGGAGGGTAACCTCGTTGCAGGCGCTAATATTGCAGGTTTTGAAAAGGTTTGCAACGCTATGATCGCGCAAGGAATTGCATACTAAATTAAAAATTGCATACTAAATTAAAATAAAAAAGGCTCTCCGAATTTTCGGAGAGCCTTTCTCCATCGCCATGCACAGAACAAACCCAACCCGTAGGGGCGATTCTTAAGCCGCTCGTTATTTTCGTACAAAATAGATCTAAACTGTAGGGGCGGGCGCCTCGACCGCCCGTGAGGTTTGTTAAAAATAAATTATTCGTATTGCGCTCATGCCGCGCGGGCACCATATTTTTGTCC
>JAZQLL010000128.1:0-4935 GCA_045542675.1 Oscillospiraceae bacterium | reverse complement strand
CTATACAAGTTTACCCGCGATTACATGAGCCGTCCTGTACAACAATTCAGATTTGATGACTTTGGAATTTATTTGATAACCGGAAATCAGCGTATGGATGATATGATTGGTGTTTACATCGAGTTTGGCGACGTTCTCGATAAGGTCGCGTTTTTTAACCGGTTTGAAACCAAAGAAAGTTTGTTTGCCGACGATAGCATAGGTCAAGAGCATGAGGTGCGCTTTGGCGACTCCGCATACCCTGATAGCAACTCTGAAGCCTGGGGATATCTAGAGGACAATCTTTGGTACGAAATAAATCTTTTTGATTACGGTACAGAAAGTCTGAGGGGTTATTCCGATGCTTATACCAACTACCGCAAAACAGTCTACCAGCAAAAGAAACAAGACCTCGAAAAGTACCGCCAGCTTGCAAAGCAGAATCCCGATAAAATGTACATAATATTGCAAAACGCGGAATTTGATTACAGTAGCGAGGAAATAAAAAAAGAAAGCGGAATTGTACAAAGAGAGGATAATATCGCCGTTTATGAACTTTCCAAAAAATATTATGATGATTATTTTATAGAAAAACTCTACCATAGGTACAGGGAAAGAAAATACACTTTAGAAAATCCCAATGATCAAAATGTCAAGTACACTCAAACCTGCACAAGCAGAACAATATATTTCGCTGAAGACAGGGAGAGCGAAATCAAAACACATTCTCCGACAAAATAAAAAATCGTGTTTGGTTTCACTTCTTAATATTCGATTTTAACTGCTCCAGACCCAAGCGAGAGGTGAGATATGAAAAAATTTATTATTATTTTATCTGCAGCAACCGCAGCAGCGGTAGCGGTAACGATTCTGGTGACCGCTATTTTAGTTTCAATTAAAAAGCCCGACAAACCCCCTGTGTCTTCCGACTCGCAGAATTACACCTCTACATATACCCCGCCGCAATATGATGTTTCCGATAATAAAGTGTGGTCAGACCCATCATCCGAAACTTCGGACGAAAGTTCTGACCAAAGCGCTCCACCCATAAGTATTCCGATAAATACTCTTACCCCCGCCCCCAAGCTTGAATATTCAAAGGGCGGCAAAAAGGTTGCCTCGGGGGTCACTTTCGATAACTTCTATAACGAAAATTCAATTACTGTAATAAGAAATAATGTTCCCAATGTGGATGTTTATGCAGAACAGATTGAGGGGTTAAAAGACAAAAAGATACAGAAAAAAATCAACCAGGAAATAGTAGATACACTAAACGATTTTGTTGATGAAATCACAGAAAAGTATGGAAGCATAGAATATGCACGCGCCTCAATTTACGAGGGGTTTTCTAATGTGATTTCCGTAACTTTCAAAGTAGGTGACGGCGAAAACACTCATTACAGAGCGCGCAACTATAACCTTTGTGACGGACTTTTTGTAAGTCTCGATGATGTTTTTGTTGACGGAGCAGAATACAGCACTGTAATATATGAGGCGTTCCTATTTAATTTTATATATGACTCGGCTGAAAACTACGATAGTGATTACGATGGAAACGGCAATATAGAAACCAATAGAAACGAAGTTTATAAGGCCTATAAGCTCACGCAAAACTATCTTTCGCAGGAAACAAAAGATTTTGCGTTTATGGAAGGTCGGATTGTCTTTTATTATGATACGGCTCGTGTAGTTCATGACATGCGGGAGTTTGCAAACAGGCTGGCTATATATGATAGGTTCACAACCGAAAAAAGCATATTCGAGGATGACAGTATCGGCAAAAAGAATCAGATACCCTGCTGTCCCCCGCCAAGATATAGCGAATATGTTGAGTCTTATGGCTATCTTGAGGATAATCTTTGGTACGATATAGCTGTTGATTCGTGGTATGGCGAAGATACTTTCTCAGAAAAACTACACGACGACATGAAGAAAAATCTCGAGGAATACCGCGCTCTCGCCAAGAAAAATCCCGATAAAGCCTATGTTGTTATGCAAAAAGCAATCGCTGACAACGAAAACATAGCAAACAACAGCGATACTGGCGAGGATTACTATCAAGACTTTATGGATAAAGTGGATTCAAGCTGCCAAATGCTTTGTATTGAAAATACCGTTGTTTTCGAAATGCCCAAGTCTTTTTTTGAAAAAGAGTTTAAAGCAATAATGTTTGATGCATATACAAAGGGTTACATAAGGGTTATGACAGCCGGTATACATAACGGAAAATTTGGAATAGTTATTGAGGATCCCGAAATTAAACAGGTATCCTATAATGAGAAGGCTTTCATTACAATAAGGGATTACGCCACATGTGAAATTCTTGAAAAAACCCAGATAGATATTGAGAAACACACAATAATCGTTGGAGGAATGTAACTTATACAAAGATATTGGTCTTTATAAGCGAGGTGATTGTTTGAAAAAATTTATTATTATTTTATCTGCTGCCACTTTAACTGTAGCGCTTGCGGCAATTATGATTACGGCGTCGCTGGTTTCTAAAAATCGTCCCACATCGCCATCCGTAAGTTCCGATATTACATCGAAAGAGGTAACAAGCACTGACAAAACAGTTGAGCAAAGTAAGCCTACTGTAAATGTAACAAAAGGCGCAAGCCTTACAAGACTGTATGATGAAAACTCCATTACCGTAAGCGAGCACACCGAAATGCATCATGGTATTTCTTGTACATTTAATCAGCTAAGCGGGCTTAAAGACACCGCGATACAGGAAAAACTCAACCAAACCATAGCCGACACCCAAATCGCGCTCTTGGAAGAATACTCCAAAGAGTTTACCCCATCAGACTCATCATCGACCATTTATGTTGGATTTTCCAATCTCATTTCGGTAGAATACAGTTTTATGACAACGAATGCCTTTGACACAAGACAGGTATACTACACTTACAATCTTGCCGACGGACTTGTTGTAAGCCTAAAGGATATTTTTATTGACTCGGCAGACTACATACCGATAATTAACAACGCATTTCACAACGAACTTCTCTTAGAATATCAAAATCACTACGATGATAGTAGGGGAGATTACGGTCATTGTGATGAGTCTGGTATGTTACACGTTAATGAAGGCACACTTTTCAAAACTTTAAAAAAATACATAAGTCAGCCGCAAAGTCAGTTCGGCTTTGATGACACTAATATCTACTTTAGTTACGGCGAATTTGTTGCAAGTGCGAAAATGCGCGATATTGCAGATAAACTTGCGATTTTCGATAGATTTGTAACCGAGGAGAGTCTTTTTAAAGATAACAGTATAGGAAGGAAAGATCTTATCCCCTGCTGTGAGTATCGAGAGTATGGGCAAAGCAAGATTGAAACAGGCTATCTTGAGGACAATCTTTGGTTCGATATTCTCGTCACGGAGTACAATACATCCTACATCCCTGAGGATCAAAAAGTCACCTTAGAAAGCCTTAAAACAAGGTTGTACGCCGACCAAAAGTCAGTTCTCGAGGATTACATCAAGACCGCAAAGAAGAAAACCGACAAAGCCTACATCGTTATGCAAAAGGGCCTTTTAGATAATAAAAACGGATACGATTACAACGGCGCTAAAATCCCCGACTCCATACAAATGTATGAAGGCACAATAATCCTTGAAATGTCCCGGGATTATTTTGAAAATGTGTATAAAGCAAAGCTATATGACAAATACAGAGATGGTTACTCTGGTCTTGCCGCGAACAGAAACGGAAAAGCGGGAATAGATATGCAAAATCCTAATGTCAAAGAAATAAAATACTCCGAAACTCTATATGTGTCAACTGTAGACCTCATAACAGGAAAGGCGCAGGACAAAAGACAGGTCGACTTAGAAAAAGAAAATGTACTCATAGGAGGTTTCCACTAATATGAAAGACAAAAAACAATACATTTACCCTATTCTGATTGCCGCCGCAGTTTTAACTTTAGTTGTTGTAATCTGCGTAGTTTGGTTTAAAGAGGCAACAAAGCCGCTTCCCTCTAGTAGTTCATCCGAGCAAAGCGTTACTATTTCCAGCGATATCGCTACAACCTCATCTATTCCTCAAAATGATGACAGTAGCGTCCCCGAAAGTTCCGCCCCGAGCGCAGCAACTACAGGCAAAGCATTATTCACTTTAGAAAACTACCCCAAAGTTGACGCCTCGCTTGCGATTCATCCGCTTGTGGACAGTATTGCCGCCGACTTTCTTGATATGGACGAGAGCAAACTCGACTTTACATACACCGAGACCCGCACAAGTGAGGTTTATCACAACCTCATCGATGGAGCGGTTGATGTTATCTTTGCGGCCGAAATATCAAAGGAAGACCAGCAGTATGCCAAAGATAAGGGCGTAGAACTTAAAATCACACCCGCAACCAGTTCGGCATTTGTCTTTATTGTAAACGCCGATAACCCCGTAAATAACCTCACCTTTGAGCAGGTTCAAAAGATTTACACAGGCGAAATCACAAACTGGAAGCAGGTCGGCGGTAACGATGAAAAAATCATCGCCTACCAGCGCCCTACCGGTTCGGGAAGCCAGACCGCAATGCTTTCTCTGGTTATGAAAGACAAGAAGATTGTAACTCCCCCCACATCGCAAATTGAGGTGGGTATGGGCGGACTTATCGACGCGGTTGCGGAATATGACAATTCCCGCCAGGCTATCGGTTACTCATATTTCTACTATGTAAACACAATGTATAAAAAAGATACAATCAAGATGATTTCTGTTGACGGAGTTATGCCGTCAGTGGAAACAATTAAAAACGGCGAATATCCGATATATACAAATGCATTTATAGTTACAAGAAAAGATGCAGATGAAAATACTCTCAAATGGGTGGATGCAGTGCTTTCTTCAAGGGGCAGTGCAATAATTGAAGATGCAGGATATGTGCCTGTAAACTGAGATTAAACAGGAGACAGTTTCAATTGATTTTGAAACTGTCTTTTTTGCT
>JAZQLL010000127.1:0-23161 GCA_045542675.1 Oscillospiraceae bacterium | reverse complement strand
CCCTTCTTAAACATACTGTTTAGTGTGGAGTTAGGAATCCCTGACTCAATAGAAAAATTTCTCAGACTTTTATATTTAGTTTTAATAAGTTGCATTAGATGTTCTTCGCGCGTCATAAAAACAACTCCTTTTGTTTTCTGTTTATATTATAGCGCATATTTTTTCATTTGTAAAGAGGAAATTTGCGAAATTTCAAAAATATTTTAAAAAAACGCTTGACAATTTGCGAAATATGGTATAAAATGTAATCACAGAAACGAAATTTCGCAAATTCAGGCGAAAACATAAAAGATAAACGGAGGACAAAAATATGTTTATAGTTGATTTATTTTCCGCGGTTTTAGTTATCCCCGCATTTGCAGTATGCGTATATGCAGTAGAGCGCGTCATAAATTATTTTCTCGAGAAAGAGAGAAGAAAGCAAAGAATGCGCCTTATCCGTAAGCAGAGAAGGGAACTTGCCCTTGAACTTGCAAACTGTGCATAAAGACATAACTCTCCCCTATATAAATTTGACCTCGCACGATAAAAGCGGCACGGGAAAAATCCCGCGCCGCTTTTGTCATTTTATGTTATTTAATTGTATCAGAAGGCTCGCATTCGCTTTCGCTTAAAATGATTTCAAGCTCAGGGAAAGAGCCTGAAAGGAGCTTTGCCATATTTTCCATAGCCGCTTTTTCCATCTGATAGTGGGTGGGAGTATAGAGCGCCATGTCGGCATTCTTAGCGGATATATAGTGCGAGTGCTTTACATCTGAGGTAATATAGGCGTCGCATCCAAGCGAAATAGCCTTTTCAACATAACTGCTTCCGCCGCCGCAGCAAAATGCGATTTTGGAAATTTCTCTCTCGCAGGGAGTAAATCTCATAGAGTCAGTTCCAAAAATCTTAAGTAACCTTGCGGCGAATTCTTTGGATTTTAAAGGAGTTTTAAGGGTTCCGATTCTGCCAAATCCGGTTTCCTCTATAAAGTCGGTTGCATCTAAAAGTCTTATGTCGCAGAAGCCTAATTCTTCTACAAGTTTTTTCTCTAAAAGTGCATCTGCGCCGAGATTGCTCACATCGTAGTTTGTGTGCGCGGAAATAATTCCGATAGAATTTTTAAGAGCCAAAACGGCGGGATTCTTAAGGCTTAAACTTGAAAGCGCATTGAAAATAACGGGATGATGACAAACTATAAGTTCCGCCTTTTTCTCTATCGCTTCCTTAACTACCTCGCAGGTAGCATCGAGTGACACAACAACCTTTTTAACATCGCAGTCGCTCTCTACAAGATAACCGCTATTATCCCATTTCTCCGCCGAACCAAATGGAAAAGCCTTATTTAAAACCGCATAAATATCACTTATCTTTGCCATAACACAGCCTCCTGTCAACTTCATCTATAATAAATTTAAGTAAATTCGTTTTTTCGTTATTGACGCCCGATTTAAGTATGCCCGAGAGAGCACTCTCGGCAGTTTGCTTTCGCCATAAAAGATAATTTAGGTGAGCAGGGCAATCGGGCATAATGCCGCCAAGCTCATAAATAACGCCCAGGTCAGTTCCATTAAAATAGTTTGCCGGACTTTCTCCAAACTGCGCTGAAATAACAACATAAAAACGCCTGTCTTCCTGAACAACCTGCTCACTTAGAATAGAAAACCCACTGTTAAGCAAATATTCTCGTAAAGTTTCGGTGTGGGTCATGGGTTGCAGTAAAAATAGGGGAGCGCCACTTTTGGAAAACTCGCAACTTGATATAATGTCGGTTATGGTCTCTCCGCCCATGCCTGCAATTATAACGGTTTTGGGTGTAAAGGGATAAACCTTGTCAAGCCCGTCAGACTTGACAACCTTGATGTTTTCGCAAAGTCCTGCCGCCGCGATGTTTTTTCGCGCACTTTCTAAGGGACCATCTACAATATCCGATGCAATGCACCGATTTGTGATGCCGCTTTTTATAAGATAGATAGGCAGTAGCGCATGGTCTGTGCCTATATCGGCGGTAAAACTTCCGTGCGGCACTAGGTTTGCTATACACTCAAGCCTACTTGTCAGTTTAAGATAATTCATAGTAAATCCTTTTAAAAACAAAGCCCGCAAAATGCGGGCTTTGCTTAAATATTGTTCTTATTTAATGCACTCGTTAAGTTTTTCAACGATTTCATCGGCATTAACACCGTGAACCATGCAAGCCTCATAAACTGTTTCGCTTCTTGCGGAAGGACAACCTAGGCAGTGCATACCCATTTCGAGAAAAACGGGAGCGGTCTGAGGAGCATTATCAAGAATATCACCGATAATGGTGTCTTTAGTAATTGTAAAAGCCATTTTCATTCTCCTTTGTTTTAACTTTACGATATTATTATAATACCAAACTTTATAAAAATCAATAGAGATAAAAAATAAAAAGCCTTGTTCTGATAAACCGTTTGTGCTATAATGTATTAAATATGTAGTTGGAGAGGAAAAATGCAGGATTTTATAAGCCTTAGAAAACAGATTTTAGAAAAACATTTTAGTAAACTTAATAGCGAACAGAAAAAGGCGGTTTTTGCGGTAAACGGTCCTGTGTTAATTCTGGCAGGCGCAGGTAGCGGAAAAACTACTGTGCTTATAAACCGTATTGCCAATATGGTGCGTTTTGGAAACGCTTATAATAGCGCCGCCGCGCAAACTATAATAGGCGGCGAGGAAATGGCGCTACTTAAAAGAGCCGCCGAAAACCTTGATAGCCTCTCCGATGAGGAGAAAAACCTCGCCTTTGATTTAATTGCCGAAAACCCCATAAAACCCTGGAATATCCTCACCATAACCTTTACAAATAAGGCGGCAAACGAACTTAAAGAGCGCCTTGAGAAAATGCTCGGAGAAGAGGGACGAGATGTAAATGCGGGAACTTTCCACTGGGCTTGCGTGCGCATTTTAAGGCGAGAAATAGAAAAACTCGGTTATAGTAAAAACTTCACCATTTACGATACAGACGACAGTAAAAGGGTAATCAAGGAGTGCCTAAAAGAACTTCGCCTTGAGGAAAAGAGATTTCCCGCAAAGCAGATGATTTCGGAAATAAGCCGGGCAAAAGATGCTATGATACCGCCCGCCAGGTTTTTGAGTGAGGGCGCGGGGGATTACTATAAAACCTGCGTTGCAAATGTTTATAACCTCTATCAAAGTAAACTCAAAAATGCAAACGCGGTGGATTTTGACGATATAATTATCCTTACTGTCCGCTTGTTTGAAGAAAACAGCGAAGTGCTCGAGTACTATCGCCGCCGATATAAGTATATTATGGTGGACGAGTACCAGGACACCAATATGGCGCAGTATCGCCTTATAAGTCTCTTGTCGGGCGAGCATAAAAACCTCTGCGTTGTCGGCGATGATGACCAGAGTATCTACAAATTCCGCGGCGCTACCATTGAAAACATCTTAAACTTTGAAAATCAGTTTGAAAATGCAATGGTAATAAAACTCGAGCAAAATTATCGCAGTACCGGTAATATTCTTGATGCCGCAAATGCTATAATCCGTCATAATACTGAGCGTAAGGGTAAAAACCTCTGGACCGCGCAAGGTTGCGGCGAAAAAATAATCGAGTACCGCTGCGATGATGAGCGAAAAGAGGCAGAGTATGTAACCGATAAAATCCTCGACCACGTCGCCGAGGGCGGAAAATATAGCGACTGCGCAATTCTTTATCGCACAAACTCGCAGTCGAGCAGTTTTGAGCGCAGTTTTGTAAAAAGCGGCGTGCCTTATAGAATTATCGGTGGAAATCGTTTCTACGATAGAATGGAAATCAAGGATATTGTTTCCTATCTTTGTGTTATCAATAATCCAAACGATGAACTTCGACTTGAGCGAATTATAAATCAACCCAAACGCTCGATAGGTGATGGTAGTGTTTCTGCCGCAAAAGAAATCGCAGTGGCGCTAGGTCAGAGCCTTTTTGAAACAGTCTTACGGGCGAATGAATATGTGGCGCTAAAGCGTAGCGCTAACGCTATGATGTCGTTTGCTAAAATGATAAATGACCTTAGAGAATATGAGCAAAATTGCACCGATTTAGGCGACCTCGCTCGCGAAGTGATAGAAAAAAGCGGCTATGATAAGTATCTCCGGTCGCTTGGTGATGAGGGACTTACCCGCGCCGAAAACGTAGGCGAACTTGTAAATGTTATGGCACGTTTTAGCGAGGAAAACCCCGAATCAAGCCTTGAAACCTTCCTCGAGGAAGTAACCCTTATGAGCGATATTGATAACTATGATGCCGATGCCGACACGGTTGTTATGATGACGATGCACTCGGCTAAGGGACTCGAGTTTGATGAGGTTTACCTTGTCGGAATGGAAGAGGGAATATTCCCCGGCGCTATGACGCTCAACGATGCAGGCGAACTTCAGGAAGAGCGCCGCCTTGCTTATGTTGGCGTTACAAGAGCGAGAAAGAATCTATACCTTACTAGTTGCGCCAGCAGAATGATGTACGGCAGAACCCAGAGAAATACTCCGTCGCGTTTTATCCGCGAGGTGCCCGATAGCCTTAAAGAAAAAATAGATAACTGTTATATGCACCCCTCGTTTGATGATGACGATAGTTTCGGATTCAGATCTGACTATTATTCCAAATCGGAGAGTTCCTTCTCCTCGTCGTTTACGGGCTACGGCAGAGGCAACACTTCGCCTAAAAGTAAGAGTGAACCTATGTTTAAAACCTCGGCGGTGGCGGGGACGCCCAAGCCTAAAAATGCTGAACTTGGCTATAGCGTAGGCGACACCGTAATTCATAGAGTTTTCGGAGAGGGACTTGTTATCTCTATGACACCGATGGCAAACGATACCCTGGTTGAAATAAGTTTTGAAAATGCAGGCACCAAAAAGATAATGGCAAACTTTGTAAAACTTACTAAAAAGTAAAGGAAAGTGACTATGGGAGCGAGCATAATTATAGCCGCGGCAGGTAGCGCACAGAGAATGAACGGAATCGATAAGATTCTCTATAAAATTTGCGATAGGGAAATTGTTGCCTACTCGCTTTTGGCTTTTTCACGTGCAAAGTGCACTGAGAAAATAGTTGTCGTGACCTCAAAAGACAAAATCGAGCCTATAAAGGATATTGTAAAGACGCTTAACTTGGCGGTTGAAACTTTGGTCATTGAGGGTTCAGATAGCCGTCAGAAGTCAGTTTTTTGCGGACTTGCACTTTGCAGTAATAGTGAATGTGTTATGATTCACGATGCGGCGCGCCCTATGATAACTCCCGAGCAGATAGATAACCTATATAATGAGGTCATTACAAATGGCAAAAACGCCGCAACTCTTGGCGTGCGGGTCAAGGACACTATAAAAATTGCAGACAAAAACGGAAAAATCTGTGAGACTCCCAAAAGAGAAACCCTTTTCGCCGTTCAGACACCGCAGGCTTTTTCGATGCCGCTTTATAAAAAAGCGGCGCAAACTGCGCTTGAAAATGCACAGGATTATACCGATGATTGCCAGCTTGTTGAGGCGCTCGGACAGAACGTTTATATAGTCGAAGGCGATTATAAAAATATCAAAATCACTACCCCTGAGGACATTTTATCGGCAGAAAACTTCTTAAAGGAGAGAAAATAATGCTTAGAATAGGAAACGGTTACGATGTGCATAAACTAGTCGAAAACAGAAAACTTATTTTAGGCGGAGTGAATGTGCCTCATTCTCTCGGCCTTTTGGGGCATTCTGATGCCGATGTTTTGACCCATGCTATTATGGATGCCCTCTGCGGCGCCGCCGCGCTCGGAGATATCGGAAAACTTTTCCCAGACACCGATGAGAAATATAAGGACGCCGATAGTATTTTGCTCTTAAAAGAGGTTGTAAAAATCCTTAAAACAAAAGGCTATAGCATAGGGAATATCGATAGCATAATAGTGGCGCAAAAGCCCAAACTTGCGCCGTTTATCGAAGAGATGAGAAAAAATATAGCCGCCGCCTGCGAGGTTGATGTTTCTAAAATCAGCGTCAAGGCAACAACCGAGGAAAAACTAGGTTTCACAGGCAGGGAAGAGGGCATCGCATCTTATGCCGTTTGCCTTTTAAATTTAGATTAATTCGGAAGTGATGAAAAATGGCGGTATTCGCAGTAGTTGCCGAATATAACCCTTTCCATAACGGACATAAATATCAGATAGATAAAATAAAAAAAGCCGGCGATTTTGTTGTCGCGGTTATGAGTCCCGATGTTGTCCAAAGGGGCGATTTTGCCATTTTTGATAAGTGGACAAGAACCAGAGCTGCGCTCGCCTCGGGCGTTGATTTAGTGCTCGAGTTGCCCTCGTTTTATGCGCTTGCAACCGCCGAGAAATTCGCTTTCGGCGCAGTCTCTACCCTTGATGCGCTCGGATGCATAGACTACCTTTGCTTTGGCAGTGAAAGCGCCGACATAGACCTTCTTACAAAAACCGCCGAACTTTCCCAAAATGCCGATGTTGATAAAAGAATTGTAGAACTTTTAAAAGGTGGTATAACATACGCTAAGGCAAGAGCGCAGGCAATAAGTGAGGCCCTGCCCGAATGTGAAAAAATCATCTCAAATCCTAATGATATTTTAGGTGTTGAGTACATTTCAGCACTTAAAAAACTCGGCTCAAAAATAAAGCCTTACCCGATTTTAAGGGTGGGTACAGAGCACGATGGCGAAAACCCCGACGGAAATTACGCCTCTGCAAGCTATGTAAGAGAAAATCTAAACCTTGAAACCCTTGAGAAATTCACCCCAAAAGAGACCTATGAAATATATAAAACAGCTCTTGAAAATGGCGACGACTCAATAGGAATCTCTGCATTTTCAACCGCACTGATTCTCAAACTTCAGTTTACACCGCCTTCAGAAATCAAACAGCTCCCCGACGTTTCGGAAGGTCTTGAGAACAGAATTATAAAAGCGGCAAAAAATGCTAAAAATATCGATTCTTTGTGCGAGCAAATCAAAACCAAACGCTATACTCTTTCCAGAATCAGAAGAATTTTAATGTACGCGCTGCTTGATTTCCCGAGCTTTAGTGAGATTTCCTCGCCGCAGTATATTAGGGTGCTCGGAGCAAATGAGAGTGGACTCGCTCTTCTCAGCAAGAAAACTGCAACTTTGCCGGTTATAACATCTCTTGCAAAGGCAAAAACACTCGGACCCGAGT
The DNA here is from genome assembly GCA_045542675.1 of Oscillospiraceae bacterium. Taxonomy (GTDB): domain Bacteria; phylum Bacillota; class Clostridia; order Oscillospirales; family Ruminococcaceae; genus SIG578. The sequence goes on along the minus strand of JAZQLL010000127.1, from coordinate 16,001 downwards.
CCGAGAAACTTTGTAATTTAGAAGAAAAATGTGCTACGGCCTATGACCTGACTTATAGAACGCTCAGGCAAAAAGTGAGCGACTTTTCATCAAAACCGATATTGCCGTAAAAAGAAAAACTGCCTTCGGAAACAAGTTTTCCGAGGGCAGTTTTTTTCTAATATTCTAAACTTATTAGGAAAGCGTTATAGCTTTCATTTCGAGAGGTTCGAGAGTAACGTTAAATACCTTATCAGATTCCTTAAGAGTAATTTTAACCGTAATAGGAACATCGTAATCGGTATTAAGTAAGTACACTTTATTCCCTTCATAAACCGCGTAGCGCAGTCTGTCGCTTGATAAAACCTGTATATCAGCATTTCTTGAACTTGCTGTTATCATTTCGCGGACGATGGCGCGGTATAGGGGATACAGAGCAGGGTGTCCGGGATAATTTGTGCTAGCAACAAGTGTTGCGATACCATCACCAACCTTGTTTTCGATAACCGCAGGGGCAATACTGGGCATTTTCCTGAAATTGTCGGCTATGAGCGCAGTTTCGTTTCCTTTGGTAATCTCAAATTTTGCATAATCGGCATACCCGCCCGCGTAAATGGGGTCACACACAAGACTCTTTGTGCCGGGATATCTGAGATTATTATCAACCGCCTCATAGTTAAATTTTACACCGTTGTTACTCTTAATGAACTCTCCGCTAAAGCGTACTCCAAATAACTTTTCAAGTTTATCGGCAGGCGGCATTATAAACTTACCCGAACGCTTTGTGCTGTAATTAAGGTGCGCAACGCTTGCAAGCAGTCTTCCGCCGCGTTTTACGTACTCGTAAAGTTTGTCCATATTCTCATCGGTCATAGAGTTCCAACCGAGGAATATCAGATAATCATAACGGCAAAGCTTATCAACGTCCGCTTCTATCGGTATAATATCGTACATACCATAAGCGGGATAAGCAGATAAATCGTTTTCACCGAAATTGGCTACATCTTCCCACGTTCTTTTTACGCCGATTTCAGCAAGCATTCTCCACGAATGCTCGGCATCATTGTGTCCCCAATTTTCATCCTCAAACTGATCCCATACATAGCTGCCACCCCAGCCGCCCCACGCGTCGTGAAGACCTGAAACAAAAGCAACTTTTACACGCGGACCGCCTGCGGGACGATCATCCTCATTTATGTATTTCATCATATCCGAAAGGACTCTGCGGTAATCCTCGCATATTTCGGAATCAGATTCAAACCTGTGTCCGAAGGATTCAATAAGCTCATCACCGCTCTCGAGACACAATGCCTGTGTTCCGGCAAGATATGCATATTTATAAGCAATCTCGAGTCTTTTTCTCTTGAGTATGTCGTCGTGGCGCAATCCGCCATACCATTCGTGCGCAACATAAGTGCCCCAAAGCTTAGAATCATAAGCTCTTGCCACACCGCGAAGGGAGGAGACAAGTTGATCAGGACTTCCGCACATAAGTTCCAACATAGGAATAGCAACGCCTGCTTCTGCGTTGTATTTGTTAAGCCCTGTAGCCTCAACCGAAACAACTGCAGGAACACCGAGCTCATTATCTATGTCTATGAACTTTGACACTTCCTTTACATAGCCCTCGTGTGCCTCTTTCATATCAGAGTGTTGTTTAGGCATGTTGTTGGCATCTCTGCCCGAACCGGTAGCGGTATAGTAACCGGGCCATTTACAAGCAAATGAACTGCCTGTCTCTCCAATCATATCGCCGATGAAATATTTGCCCGCAATTTTCTTGATCTCGGCTACAGTTTCTTTTTCAAGAAAGCTAATTCTGTCTTTCGGCGAGTTCTGAATTGTGTAAAGAAATACGAAATAGATTTTGTTTTCGGTAAGATACTGGGCCCACTTAATAAAATAGTGCTGCGGCACATCATCTACATGCCTTGGTCTTATAGTCACAAAATTAAATCCTGGCTTCACTACACGCTCATATATTTCCTGCTTGATGTTTGCAGGGACGAAGCTGTGCTCACCGATATGAATGCCGTTGAGAATGATGTCTTTTTCAGGTTTCATCTTTTGACTCTCCTTGCGTATTAGAGACTTTTGATTAAGTTTCTTTTGTTAAAACTAAAGTCCTTAAGTATTCTACTTTAAGCAAAACTTTGCGCTAAACATACAGTACCTATCGGTTTGATTGTAGCACACGCCGATTGTAAAATCAATACTCAAAAAACATTTGTGTATATTTTGTAACGTGCACGATTTTTGTTTGGCTTAGAAGGAAAAACTGCCTTCGGAAAACTTGTTTCCGATGGCAGTTTTTTTAAAAAAGACTTAATTTTTATCCAAGGTTATTTAACAGAGTTCTCGTAAGCCTCGATCATCTTCTTAACCATCTGGCCGCCGACAGAACCTGCCTGCTTAGAAGTAAGATCGCCATTGTATCCCTGCTTAAGATTTACGCCAACCTCGTTAGCAGCTTCCATCTTAAAGCGGTCGAGAGCCTCTCTAGCCTGAGGAACAACGATTTTCTTGCTCATTTATTTTACACTCCTTATCTTTTAGGTTTAACAAACACGCTTTGCGTTTGCAATATTATTGTTGGAAAAACCTAAAAAAATATAAGTGGAAATTAAAGACAAGAATTTTGTCAAAAAAAGAATAAAAAATAAAAAAAGCACCCGCTTTAAAAAGAGAGTGCTTTTTGGGGTTTTTTAAATTATTTTGCAAAGGCGGAAAGTTTCTTGCAGATCTCATCGCCAACCTCGGAAGTAGAAGCGGTTCCGCCGAGGTCGGGTGTGAGAACTTTCTTCTCAACGAGCATTTCCTCAATAACCTTAAGGATTCTCTCGCCCCAAACTTCGTAACCGAAGAAATCGAGCATCTGAGCTGCCGACCAAGCGGTAGCAAGGGGATTAGCGATGCCTTTTCCTGCGATGTCAGGAGCCGAACCGTGAATAGGCTCAAACATTGAGGGGAATTTGCGCTCGGGATTTAAGTTTGCGCCTGCAGCAAGTCCCATACCGCCCGAAATAGCAGCACCAAGGTCTGTAAGAATATCACCGAAGAGGTTAGATGTTACAACAATCTCAAATCTCTTAGGATCCTTAACCATAAACATTGAAGCAGCATCAACGAGATAAGAATAGGTCTTAACATCGGGATACTCCTGACCAACCTCTTTAAAGATCTGATCCCAGAATACCATTGAGTAGTTAAGAGCGTTACCTTTACTGATGCTTGTAAGAGTCTTTTTCTCTTTTCTTGCAAGCTCGTAAGCATATCTTATAATTCTCTCGCATCCGTGACGTGAGAATACGCCGTTCTGGATAACAACCTCGTTGGGAGTGTTAGGATAGAGCCAAGCGCCGCTACCTGCATACTCACCCTCGCTGTTCTCGCGGATAAAGGTCATGTTAATGTCCTCGCGGGGAACGTTTAAGGGGCAGGGAGCACCGTTTAAAAGTTTAACTGGGCGGAGATTTACATACTGGTCAAACTTCTTTCTGATGATGAGAAGAAGATCCCAGAGAGAAATGTGGTCGGGAACGTCGGGACGACCAACTGCGCCGAGGAAGATAGCATCGAACTTAGAAAGGGTTTCGATTCCGTCCTCAGCCATCATTCTGCCTGTCTCGAGGTAGTAATCACAACCCCAGGGGAAATCGGTGAATTCAAAGCTGAAACCTTTGTCGAGTTCTGCAACAGCCTTAAGAATCTTAACGCCTTCTGCGAGAACTTCAGGGCCGATACCGTCGCCGGCAATAACGGCAATTTTGTGCTGGTTCATAAAAAGACCTCCAAAATATGTAAATAATTTTTTGACTATCAATAGTATAATTCTTTTTTTCTCGTTTGTAAAGTACTTAAAAGACCATTTTGTTAAAAATTTGTCGCAAAAGTCAAAAGTGCAGAGGGAGAGGCGGTGCGATAGCACAAATATGACCAAAAAATAGTGTAAAAAAGCCTAATTTTATCCAAAAAAAGTGTTGATTTACCAGAAAAAGTGTGGTAAAATTCATAGTGTATGGAAAAAACAAATTTTAGGCCGTGAAATTGAGGTCTGAAAAGTAAAATTTTAAATTCGTAAGCGAGGTTTTAAGTAGTGGTAAAATCAGAAATTTTTACTTCCGAGCTTGAAGAATATATAGTTTCTCTGCGAAGGGAACTTCATCAGTGTCCTGAGGTTGGATTTGACCTTGAGGAAACTACCGCGATTGTTAAGCGTGAGCTTGCAGCAAACGGAATTGAGTACACCGAGAAATACTGCGAGAGCAGTGTGGTCGCTGATATTAATCCCGACTGTAAGGGTTACACCATTGCAATCCGCGCCGATATGGATGCGCTTCCCGTAGAGGAAAATACAGGACTTCCTTTTTCCTCTAAAAATAAAGGAAATATGCACGCCTGCGGTCACGATGCGCACACAGCAGTCTTGCTCGGAACGGCAAAGGCATTAAAAAGCATTGAAGATGAGCTTGAGTGCAGAGTTCGTCTGATATTCCAGCCCTGCGAAGAGGGTAGTGATGGCGGCGGCAAGAAAATGACCGCTAACGGAGCGGTTGACGATGTTGATGTAATCGTAGCGCTTCACGTAGAGCCCCTTCTTCCTACGGGTCATATCGGAATCTATCCCGGCGCCTCGATGGCGGCTAGAAGATTCCATACAATAGAGTTCTTTGGAAAGAGTAGTCACGCTGCTTTCCCCCAAAACGGAAATGATGCGCTCGCTATGGCTGTAAAGGCTTATAACGATATTCAGATTATGTTCTCGCGCCTAAACCCCATGAGCAATAAAATTTGCGCTATCAACTATCTGCATGCGGGCGTTGCCGAGAATGTTATTCCCGATTATGCTAAGATGCTTATAAGCGTTCGTTCTTTCGATCTTGAGGAAGACGAGTTTATACATAATAAAATTTGTGAATGTTGCGATAACGCCGCAAAAGAAATTGGCGGCAGTGCAAAAGTTGTAGATAATTACGAGGCTTACCCCGTAATTAACGATAAAGCGGTAAGAGATAATATGATTGCCGCTATAAAATCCGCGCTCGGTGAGGATCATTTCGATGATATGCCTCAGAAAATGAGTTCGGAGGACTTCTCCTTCTTCCTTCAGAAAGTCCGCGGCTGTATGATGTGCCTCGGAATTCGGAACGAGGAAAAGGGATGCAAGGGTCAGCTTCATAATAGTGACCTCGTTATTGATGAGGATGCTCTCATTTGCGGAGTTAAAACCTTTGTGGAATTTGTTTTGCTTTCAATGAACGGTATACCCGAAAATGATAAATAGTATTGGAGGATTCAAAATGTCAAAGAGTAAAGTTATGGAAACAATATGCGGCGTAGGTTATGTGCCTATGTACAGCGTAAGAAATGCCGAGTCGGCTCAGTGGGTCATCGATGAAATCATCGAGAAAAAGCCCGAAGTCGTAATGGTTTTAACTGAGGATATCGAGGCTTTAAAGGCTATCGTATCTGCAAGTAGCGAAACCCTTGTCGGCGCAGGTAATGTCCTTTGTGCAGACGCTTGTGAAAATGTTATCAGCGCAGGTGTTAGTTTTGTAGTTTCTCCTTGCTTTGATGAGAAAAGCGCAGAAATTGCATCTTCCAAAGATGTTGTTTATATTCCCATTTGCCAGACCTTTGCAGAAATCGCATCGGCTCTTAAGGCAGGTATTGATACAGTAAGTTACTATCCTTCTGTTTCAGGTGGAGTTTCCTCTCTTGAAATTGTCGCAAGACATTTCCCGAGCGTTAAACTTTTAGTAATGGGCGAGAGCGAAGTTTCTGTTCTCGGCGATATCATTGCTAAAACCTATGTAAGTGCACTCGGTATCTTCAGAGGTATTCCCGAGACAGTAGGATTTATTTCTGCTGACGACTTTTATAAGAACGCCGAAGATGCAGTTACAGGTTATGAAACCTGGCATATCGGTATCAACACTCCCAGTTCTGAGGATGCTTTCGCCCTCGCTTCTGAGCTCAACGCTCTTCTCGGTCTTCCCATTAAGAAGGGCCCGACAGGTAACTTCTTTGTAGGAACCGATATTGAGGTTATGAAGTCTTACTATAGAGGAACAAACGGACACATCGCAATCAGAACCAATAGCGTTCCTTGCGCTATGTACCGCTTCGCTAAGAAGGGTTATAAGTGGGATATGGAAACCGCTTGGCCTTTAGAGGATGGAAGTATTTTAACTGTTTACCTCGATGTTGAAACAGAGTTCGGCGGATTTGCTGTTCACCTTCTTAAGAAAAGCTAAAAACTGAAAGGAAAAAATACTATGAAAATCGGTTTTATCGGTCTTGGCGTTATGGGTCGCCCCATGGCAATCAATCTTGTTAAAAACGGTTACGATGTTGTAGGATATGACGTTGTTCCCGAATTTATAGTTAAAGCGGCAGAATCGGGTGTTACCCCCGCCGCTGAAATGAAGGATGCTTTTTGTGGTTGCGATGTTGTTATCACAATGCTTCCTAACGGCTCTCATGTAAAATCTGTTGCTCTCGGAGAGGGCGGCATGGCAGATTATGCAAAAGAGGGCGCTCTCTTAATTGATATGAGCTCTATCTCTACTTCCGATTCAGTTGAAATCAGTTCAGCACTTAAAGAAAAGGGCATCAGAATGCTCGATGCTCCCGTTTCGGGCGCGGCTGCAGGCGCTATCGATGGTAAGCTTTCCATCATGGTCGGCGGCTCTGAAGAGGATGTAGCTTATGCAATGCCCATCCTTTCCTGCATGGGCAGTAAGGTTGTTCATATCGGACCTTCCGGTAGCGGATGTACCTGTAAACTTGCTAATAATATCATCATCGCAAATAACCTCGCAGTTATCTGTGAAGCTATGATGTTTGCAAAAAAAGCAGGATGTGACCTCGAAAAAGTTTTCGAGGCAATCAGCGCAGGATTCGCAGGCTCTACTGCAATGAATTCGCAGGTTCCCAGAATGCTCGCAGTAAACTACGAGCCCGGATTTACCATTAAGCTTCACCATAAAGACCTCACGAATGCTCTCGCGGCAGGTAAGAGCGTAAATTCGCCTATGCCTCTTGCAGAGCACATGAAAGAGGTTATGGACGAGATGCTCGAAGATGGCCTTGGAGTAAAGGATAATAGCGGTATCGCTCTTTACTATGAGAAGCTTGCAAACGAAAAATACGTTGACTAATTAAATTTACATAAAGCACAAGTCAAGGAGGAAACTTAAAATGAAAAAGACACCCGTACTCGCAATAACACTTGGTGACCAGGCAGGTAGTAGCCCTGAGATCGCAGTAAAGGTTATTCTCAACAAAACAGAGGACTATGTTCCCGTATTTATCGGAAACAAGGCTCAGTTTATGACCATTCTTTCTGTAGTTGAGGGAAGCGATAAATTAGAAATCATTGATTGGGACGGAAAAACACGCCCCGAGAAACTTGATAAGGACTGCTATGTTTACTTCTACAATATCGATGTAGAAGAGGGCGGCATCATTCCTAAGACAATCACCGCTGCAAGCGGAAAACTTATTTTTGAGATGCTCAAAACAGGCGTTGATATGCAGAATGAGAAAATCATTGATGGTTTCCTTATGGCTCCTATCACAAAGGCAGCACTTCACGAGGCTGGTTATGACTTTACCTCTGAGTTTGAAGTTTATGACTACCTCTACAATACAGAAGGTTGCGCATCTGTTATCCGTTGCGACCCCTACTTCCGTTCAACAGTTGTAGGTCACTGCGCATTCAGAGAGATCGCAGATAAGATTACAATCGAGAGCGTTAAGAAGACTACATATCGTCTTGCAAGAATTATGAAATACTTCCTTGCTGAAGGTAAGCGCTGCCGCATCGGTATCGCAGCACTTAATCCCCACGCAGGTGAGAACGGACTTTTCGGAACAGAGGAAATTACAATCTTAACTCCCGCTATTGAGCAGCTTAACGCAGAGGGTTACGATGTTGTAGGTCCTTGGCCCGCAGATACCGCTATCAATAGAGTACATGCCGGCGATAGCGAAGGTATCGTTTACCTCTTCCACGATCAGGGTAACATCGCTCAGAAGGCTTGTGAGTTCGGCGGACTCGTTCTTGTATATGTAAACATTCCCGGAAACATCGTTTCGGTTGGTCACGGCCCCGCTTACGATATCGCAGGAACAGGTAAAGCAAACGCTGACAATATGATCCTCAGTATGAGCTCACTTTACAAGATCGTTAGCCAGAAGCTTCAGGAGGAGTGCTAAGCAAAATGGCAAATATTGTAGAATTTAATATTCCGTATCTTGCCCAGTTTGTTAAAAGCTATCTCATCGAAACCGAGAATTACAATATTTTTATCGACGGCGGTATTAAGAGAAATGAGGAAAAAGTAAAACCTTATCTTAGTAACGGTAAGAAAAATGTTGCAATTATAACCCATGGACATTGGGACCATATCGGTCTCTGCTCTGCCATAAAAGAGGCGGGCGGCATCCTTTACGGAAACGCCCGCGATAAGCGCTACTATGAAGATTTCGATTGGGATTGGGAAGTGGGCTTTGAGCAGTATATAACAGATTGTAATGTTCCCCCCGAGAGAAAACCGCTTTTCTGGAGTGAGATAGGTTCTCCCGCACCCTTAGATAAATTTGTGTGGGAAGGGGACGTCTTAAGGTTTGACGATGTCGAACTTAAGATAATCGAACTTCCCGGTCATACCCGCGGCAGTATCGGTATTTACTATGAAAAAGAGGATGTTCTCTTTACTGGCGATGCCCTTATGGGCCCCGGATTCTTCGGTGGTTGCACACAGTATTGTGACTACCTCGGCTATGTGAGTTCTATGCAGAAAATCATAGACCTAAACCCTAAAACCATCTACACCGCGCATACCGAAACCCTTGATAATTTTAGCGGTAAGGAACTTGCAAAAGTGGGCCTTGAGATTGGGAAAACCATCGAAAAGACCGTTGATGAGTACCTTCTCTCGTTTGATGGTGAGGAACTTTTAGTTCCCGATATCGCAAGAGTGGTAGCCGCAAAGATCGGTAGAAACTTTGGCGGCGGAGCCTGCGTTTCTGTCATCTCGCACCTCTCGCTTTGTAAGGCACAGGATGAGAAAATCGCTAAATGCCTCGAAAAGTATGTGTACGGGGTTTGACCTTTACAGTGTAATTTTTAATCAAAATTTCAAAGGAGCATAAAAATCATGGCAAATTATGATTACAGCGGAAAAGTTGTTGTAATTTCAGGTGCGTCCAGTGGAATCGGACTTGAACTTGCAAAGAGATTTTACGAGGCAGGAGCATATCTTGCGCTTTGTAGCCGCTCAAAAGAAAGAGTAGACAATGCTATCAGCGAGTTCTGCGATCCTTCCGATCCCAGAATCCTCTCAATGTCGGCAGATATGTCACAGCTTGAGAATGTTTATAAATTCACAGGCGCCGCAATTGAGAAGTTTGGTAAGATCGATATTCTTATCAATAACGCAGGCGTAAGCTTTAAAAAGCCTTCGCTTGAGGTTACCGAGAAGGATTGGGATACTACATACAATATCGATATGAAAGCATATTTCTTTATGGCTCAGCAGGCTGCAAAGGATATGATTGAAAAGGGCACACAGGGTAGCATCATCAATATCGGTTCGGTTAACGCCGTAACCTGTGTTGTTGGAAACGCTATCTACGCTGCTGCAAAAGCAGGTATCGCTCAGATGACCCGTACCCTCGGTAGAGAGTGGGGAAAAGAGGGCGGAATCAGAATTAACTGCATCGCTCCCGGCTCAATTGATACACCCGAGAATAGAGAACTCTATTCAGATCCCGTTGTACTTAAAACAATGTGTGATAAGCTTCCCTTAAGCCATAGAGGTGTTGTTAAGAATATTGCTGACGCCGCATTATTCCTCGCATCAGACGATGCATCATATATCACAGGCGTTACATTATATGTTGATGGTGGACTTACCCTTGTTCAGGGCTAATCCATAAAAATAAAAATAAATTTTAAGGAGTTTTTACAATGAAAAAGAGAATCGGAATTGTGCATACCTTCCTGTATTCTGTAGAAGACATCAAGGCTATGTTCAAAAAGTACCTTCCTGAAGATGTTGAAATGATCAACATTATCGACGATAGCCTTCTTCAAGAGGCTCTCGCAAACAAGGGTATCACCCCTGGTATCATCAGCCGTATGTGCGACTACTACACCAACTTAAAAGAGCTTGGCTGTGTAGTTTGCCTCAATCAGTGCTCATCTGTTGGCGAGGCTGCTGATGTTGCTGCTAACCTTATCGACATTCCTATGGTTAAGATCGATGGTCCTATGGCTGAGCAGGCTGTAAACCTCGGTTCTAAGATTGCAGTTGTTGCAACCGCTTGCTCAACAGTTGCTCCTTCTTGCCGCCTCGTAGAGAACACCGCTAAGAGACTTGGTAAAGAAGTTACAGTTACTCCTTGCTTCGTAGAAGGCGCTTATGATTTCCTTCTCAAAACAGGTGACAAGCAGAAACATAACGAAATGGTTTGTGCTAAGATCCGTGAAGCAGCTGAAACTCACGATGTAGTTGTTCTTGCTCAGGGTAGTATGTATCACCTTATCCCCCTCGTACAGGATGTTAAGGTTCCCGTTCTTACAAGCCTTGAGACAGGTATCGAGCAGCTTAAGAAATATCTCTAAGTTACAAAAGTATCATAGATACTTAAAAAATAAAAACATTTTTGGAGGAAGTTTTTATGAAAAAGATTAAAGTAGGCGTAGCTGGCTACGGCGTAATCGGTCAGAGACTTGCTGACGGTGTAGCACTTCAGGAGGATATGGAGCTCGTTGGTATTGCTGACTTAGCCCCCACTCTTTCTATCCGTGCACTTCACGAAAAAGGAATGCCCTATGATCTCTACACAGTAGAGGGCGCAGATTTAGATAAATTTGCTGAGCTCGGCATCCCCGTATCAGGAACATTTGATGACCTTCTCAGTAAGGTTGACATTATGCTCGACTCTGCTCCCGGCGGAATCGGTGCAAAGAATAAGGTTCTCTATGAGAAGGCTGGCGTTAAGGCTATCTTCCAGGGCGGTGAGAAGAACTCTGTTGCAGATGTATTCTTCCATGGCTATGCAAACTTCGAGAAGGGTCTCGGCGTTGATTACTTAAAGCTTACTTCTTGTAATACAACCGGTCTTATCCGTGCCGTTGATTGCCTCGATAGAGAGTGCGGCGGACTTGATAAGGTTGCTATCACCATTATCAGACGTGTTGCTGACCCCGGCGACTATCATCGTGGACTTACCAACGCTCTTCAGGTAGATAAGGCTCCTTCGCATCAGGCAGTTGACCTTATGACAATTATGCCTCACATTGATGCTACAGGTATCCTCGTACATACTCCTGTAACTCATGGTCATATCATCACCGTTCTTGCAACAGGTAAGAAGAAGATCACAAAGGAAATGGCTCTCGCAGCATTCGAGAAGCACCCCCGTATCCGCGTAGTACGTCTTGCTGACGGATTCCTCGGAAATGCATCTCTCTTCAGATACGCTCGTGACCTCGGTCATACCCGTGGTGATATGTACGAGATCGGTCTTTGGGAAGAGAGCATCGTTGAGAGCGGAAACGACATTATGTTCGCTATCAACATTCCTCAGGAGAGCGTTACCATCCCTGAGACTATCGATGGTATCCGTGCTGCTCTTAAGATGCAGACAACCCGTGAGGAAGCAACCTCAACAACAAACAAATATCTCAACATCGGAGCTTTCAAGAAATAAGTTTCGACCCCTGAGATCTAAACCGTTTCTTAAAAAGCAGAGCGCGGCCCTGTTGCCGCGCTCCGCTTAAATTTTATTTTTGCTAAACGGCAAATCTGAAAGGAAACTTTAAAATGAGATTTGGAATTAATACTCTTGACGATTTTGATTTTAACGGCAAAACAGTTCTTTGCCGCGTAGATATCAACGAGCCTATTAATAGAGCTGATAACACCCTTCGTGATATCACCCGTATTAAAGGTTGCCTTCCTACACTCGTTGAGCTCTCCGAGAAAGGCGCAAAGCTTGTTCTCTTAGCTCACCAGGGAAGTGATATTGAGTACAAAAACTTCTTTACAACCGAGCCCCATGCTAAAGTTCTCTCCGAACTTATGGGTAGAGAGGTTAAGTTTATCGATGATGTATGCGGACCTGCCGCAAGAGCTGCTATCAGCGAGCTTAAAGCAGGCGAGATTCTTCTGCTCGATAACGTAAGATTCTGTTCAGAAGAGCAGACCCTCTTTGAGCTTCAACTCAAACTTGACCACGATGCTCAGGCTAAAACTCAGGTTGTAACCAAGCTTGCACCTCTTGCAGACATCTATGTTTGCGATGCTTTTGCGGCATCACACCGCGATCAGCCTACACTCTGCGGCTTTGAAAAGGTTCTTCCTTCCGCAATGGGTAGACTTTTCGAGAAGGAGTACTGCATCATCTCCGAACTTATGGAATCTCCCGAAAAGCCCTGTGCATTTGTGCTCGGCGGCGCAAAGATTTCTGATGCATTTATGATGATGAATACAGTTCTTGAGGGCGGAAATGCTGATTATATCTTAACAGGCGGCCTTGTTGCAGAGATTATTCACCTCGCACTCGAGGAAAATCTCGGTCAGGGAACCTATGACTTTATCGAGAAGAGTGGCTATGCTTCTCTTATCAGTAAAGCAAAAGAACTTTACACCAAATATTCCGATAAAATTGTGCTTCCTGTTGACTACGCGGTATCAAATGACGGCGTAAGAAATGAGTACAAACTCGGTTCTATCCCCACTGATGTAACAGTTCTTGACATCGGTAGCGAAACTGCCGAGAAATACCGCGAAATTATTATGAACGCTAAAACAGTGTTCTGTAATGGACCCGTCGGCGTGTTCGAGAAGGAAGAAACAGAGCTCGGTACAAAGGCTGTATTTAATGCAATTGCAGATAGTGCAGCATATAGCGTTATCGGTGGTGGCGATAGTATCACAGCAGCTAAAAAGTACAATGTAAAGGATAAGATTTCCTACGTTTGTACAGGCGGCGGCGCACTCATCAGATTCCTTTCTGGTGAGGAACTTCCCGTAGTTTCTGCACTTCGCGGCGCATGTAAATAAACCTCTTAAATTTTTAAAAAGAGTCCCGATTTTTCGGGGCTCTTTTTTATATTTCCAAAACGCCGAATTAAAAATTAAATGGGAAAAATACTAAAATATGAAGGTTTTACGATTTCTTTAAAAGCATTGACTTTTATAGCGTATTAGACTATAATATTCTGTGTACGTGTTTGAAAAATTTGTCTTATTTTGAAATATTAAATTTGTTTTGAGTTTATATTGGAGGAACAGTATGCGTTGTATAAATTGCGGCAAACCCCTTGATGATGAAAATGCAATACTTTGTGATAAATGCTATAAAGAGTCGGTATCTGCTTCGCAGGCAAGCACTAATAACGGTGAGTCAAATAAGCGTGCTTCTAAAAAAAGCCCTAAGAAACCCACTAGTAAAAAGAAGACAGTTCTTATAGTTATTGCGGCAATCCTTGCCTTTATTCTCGCTTTAGGAATTATCGCTTACGCTTGGATAAATAATTTGCTTGGAAATATTAATAAGGGACATCTTAATAGCGATCTTGGAATAAACTCCGAGATAGATGAGTATATCGATGAAGAGGTTAAAAATATTGCTCTCTTCGGTCTTGATACTCGAGAAGATAATAATAGTGGCCGCTCGGATGCTATTATAGTTCTTTCCATAGATAGAAAAAATAATGCCATAAAGATGACTTCTATCGCAAGAGATACCTATATCACATTTGAAAGCGGTAGAAAAGATAAGATAACTCACGCCTGGGCTTATGGTAAGGCAAACCTTTCTGTAAAAACGTTAAATCAGAATTTTGGACTTGATATTACCGACTATGTCAGCGTAAACTTCTATGGATTTGCTGAAATAATCAACTATATCGGCGGTGTTACCATTGATATCAGTGAAGCCGAAATGAAGGTAATGAACAATAAGTATATTCCTTATATAGATAAACTCGGAATTGAGTGTGAACTTATAAAAGAGCCGGGTGTCCAGCAGGTAAATGGTGGACAGGCTCTTGCCTACGCGCGCGATAGATATACAGGTAGTGACATTGAGCGCGGAAGCAGACAAAGAGAAGTTCTTAAAGCAATGTTTGATAAAGCAAAGAAAATTAATCCTCTTAAATATCCCAAACTTATTGAGATGATTTTAGAAGAATGTACTACAACTCTTGATTCAAAAGAGATGCTTAGTATCGGAACCTGGGCAGTTAGAAAATCCCCTGAGATTAAGATGCTTGGCCTTCCTAATGAGGAGTGCGGTGCAAAGGGTCAGATGATAAACGGCACAAGTTATATGGTCTATGACCTTGAACTCGCCTCAAAGATATTACACGATTTTATTTATTCGGTAGAGCCTGCTACTACAAGCAGCATACCCACAACATCCGAAAAATAATCTATTGCGAGGGTATTATGGAAAACAAGAAAAAGGGAATTCCTATAGAAGAATTTGAGTTCCATGAGAAAAAAGGGTACGATTTTTTCAAGAGAATATTTGATATTGTAGCATCACTTATTATGCTTATTATCCTTTCTCCCTTGATGCTCATAATCTGTATTTTGGTTATGCTTGACGGCGGTCCTGCTATTTACACACAGATGCGTGTCGGAAAAAATGAAAAGCAGTTTAAAATGTATAAATTCCGCAGTATGTGCGTCGGCGCAGACTCTAAGGAAAACTTAAAGAAACTTGAAAAATTAAATGAGATGGATGGTCCCGCCTTCAAAATGAAGAACGACCCCAGAATAACAAAGGTCGGTAGAATCTTAAGAAAAACAAGCCTTGATGAACTTCCTCAGCTTGTAAACATTCTCATTGGTAATATGACCTTTGTAGGTCCCCGTCCTCCCCTCGTAACCGAGGTTGAGAGATATGAGCCCTACCAGAAAAACCGCCTTTTAGTCAAGCAGGGCCTTACTTGCTATTGGCAGTGTAGCGGCAGAAATGAGATTATGTTCGATGAGTGGGTCAGAATGGACCTTCAGTATATAATGGAGCGCAGTCTTTGGACAGATTTTAAAATTTTGCTTAGCACAATTCCCGCCGTTCTTTCGGGAAAAGGTGCAAATTAAAAGGTGGAAAAATCTTGAAACGTTTCGATTATCTGGTGGTCGGTGCGGGACTGTTCGGTGCGGTTTTCGCCCAACAAGCCACCCAAAAGGGTAAATCCTGCCTTGTAATTGACAAGAGAGACCATATCGCAGGAAATATTTATACCCAAAATATCGATGGTATAAATGTCCATAAGTACGGCGCACATATTTTTCATACCGATGACAGTGAGGTATGGGAGTTTGTAAACAAGTTTGCGCAGTTTAATGATTTTGTGAATACTCCGCTTGCTAATTTTAATGGTGAAGTCTATAATATGCCATTTAATATGAACACATTTGAACAAATGTGGGGCATTAAAACCGCTGATGAGGCAAGGGATATCATCGAAAAACAACGCTCGTCTGTAAAAGGTGAGCCTAAGAATTTGGAAGAGCAGGCAATCTCGCTTGTTGGAACGGATATTTATGAAAAACTCATAAAAGGCTATACAGAAAAACAATGGGGTAGACCCTGCAGTCAGCTTCCGAGTTTTATCATCAAGCGCCTTCCCGTGAGATTTGAGTATAACAATAACTATTTTAATGATAAGTATCAGGGAATCGCACTGGGCGGATATACAAAAATGGTTGAAAAAATGCTTGAAGGCTCTGAGATAAGGCTTGATACCGACTATTTTGAGCAAAAAGAGGAACTTGATTCTATCGTAGATAAAGTGATTTTCACAGGTCGAATCGATCAGTATTTCGGCTTTAAGTTCGGAAACCTTGAGTATAGAAGCCTTAAGTTTGATAGCGAAATTGTGGATTGCGAAAAATATCAAGAGGTCGCGGTAGTAAACTATACCGATTCAAAGACCCCCTTTACCCGAATTATTGAGCATAAGCATTTCGACGATGCGAAAGCTCCCA
>JAZQLL010000126.1:0-11211 GCA_045542675.1 Oscillospiraceae bacterium | reverse complement strand
GGTGAAAAAATGTTAAATGATTTAGACCTTAAAATTTTCACAACTAAAAATCCTATTTCCCCGGAGCAGTTCGAGGAGTTTATGGCGCTTATGGAAACCTCTTTTCCAAAAGAGGAGCGGCGCACAAGAGAAGCCTTTTTGTCACTTTGCAAAAGCGAGGATAAATACAAAATTTATGCGCTTTTTAAAGGGAACTTACTTATTGCCTTCTTTACTCTCTGGGAATTTGAGGGTTTTTCTTTCGGCGACCATTTTGCCGTTGACCCTGCGGCGCGATGCGGTGGCATAGGAACACATCTGCTCGGGAAAATCCAGAAAAATTGTCGCTTGCCGCTTATTTTAGAGGTTGAACTACCTGAGGGTGAAATCGAAAAGCGCCGACTTAATTTCTACATAAGGAACGGTTTTGTAGAAAATCCGCAGCCCTATATGCTACCGCCCATGCAGGAAGGATGCGAGGCAGTTCCTATGAGGATACTTTCCTACCCTACTACACTCGAAGAGGACAAGTTCGAGCCAATAAAAAAACTTATTTACAGAGGTGTTTACAACGTAGACTAAGAAAAAAACCGCCCATACGGGCGGTTTTTTCTTATACAATCGTTCTTAAAACATCAATTTGCCACACTTGACTCTGCCCATAATTACAATAACAATTAAAAGATTTGCGGAGCACATGTTTATTATCCGAAAAAGGCTTATCGGTTATCTCCAATTCCTGTAGGCTATGGGTAACTATTCTGTCACAAAACTTACATCTGCTTCTCACAACGAGAAGCTGCTTCTCCTGAATATAATCATAATGCAATACATTCTCGACGCAAACAAATTCGTATTCATATTCCTTACCGACGGGCAACGGGATATCCCGATAAATATATACTCCCCAATGCCTCTCTTTTTTATCTCCTTTGCACGCGGGATTTTTACACGTGTATGTGCCGTAAACACGAGCATAGGATTTTCCTTTGTACGATAATTTTTCAGGATGAAAATTTCTATCAAAAATGGATATATCTTTGTGACAGGAACCGCACTCCCGGGTAACACAAAGAACACCCTGTGAGTATGTAGAATAACCATCGGTATCATAAACCATATAGGTATATTGTTTATTGTTTTCAAAAAAACGTGGCATCATAAAAGGACAAATAAATAAAACTACTATAACAATTCCTATTAAAACAAGATACCTTTTTTTCATGAAGCTCACTCCAAACCCTGTAGCGTTGTATTATAATTATAACACTTGATGCATAAAATGTAAAGAAAATATTGGTTAATTTTTACAAAATCACAGCTTTAAATGCTGAAATAATTAGTGAACTTTTATCTAATTTTAAATTTATGTATCCGAAATTAAACTACAAAGGCGCCTCAAGCTAAAATAAAATCACCCGAAAGTTATCTCTTTCGGGTGATTTTTTAGTTTTTAACCGAATTAAGTGGCCTTTTATACTTTTTACAAATTAAACTCTGCCCAGGTGTAACCTTGGGCTCTTACATCATCTATAACTTTTGGCAAAATGTTTGTGTTGGTTTTGGAAACGGCGTGCAAGAGATAAATAGCGCCGTTATGCGACGAGCCTACAATCTTCTCGAGTGCTTTCTGCTCGTCGGGTTGATTTTTAGTGTCCCAATCAGCATAGGCAAAGCTCCAGAAAACACTCTTATATCCACACTGCTTGCAAATTTCAAGGGTCCTTGCACTAAACTCACCCATCGGAAATCTGAAATACTTCATTTCATAATTAAATTTCTCTAAAACCAGATTATGAAGTTTTGTTATCTCCTCTGCCGCCCTCTCATCTGAAACCGACGGCATTGAGGGGTGCGACCAACTGTGATTTCCCACAATGTGACCCTCGTCTATCATTCTTTTAACGAGCGCCTCGTTTCTTTTGACATAATCGTAAGTTACAAAGAAAACCGCTTTAACGCCCTTTTCTTTGAGTGTGTCGAGAATGGGGGCGGTGTAACCGTTTTCATAGCCCTCATCAAAGGTGAGATAAACATTTTTAGTATCATCACCTATAAAAAGCGCTCCGTACTCGCCGTATTTAGCGTTATTATTTTCGGCATAAACCGAGCGTTTATGCTCGCGGATAACTCCCGGTCCCCAACCTATTTTAGTATTATCAAGGCCGCCTGCATTTACCGAAATTGCCGAGCTTAAAGTTTCCTGCGGCTTTGACAAAGTCTCAAGCTGTGAGCTTTCTTTTTCGGGGATTGCGGAAGAAATTTCGCTCTCTGCAGAAGCCGAAGACTCTTTTTCTGTTGAGACCGCCTGACTTACTGTCTCGGAGGATACATCTACGCTTTTTTGGGGAGAGCAGGAGGAACAAATTAAAACTGCTGCCGCCAAAATCAAACCGAGGATGCGAATTTTAAAATACTTTTTCATACAAATCACTCCGTCTTGATGTCCTTATATTTTACTATTTCATTTCGCTTACAGTCGACGAAATGAAACTTGAAACCCCATTACCGCTGCTTGTGCTATCATTTCTATCGCTCGACGAGAAAATGGAACTGTTATCCTTCATTCCGTCATCATTATCTCCGGGGAGTCTGTCACTTGCAGTGGATGAAATTTTGCCGTCATCACCGGTGTCAACATTTCTGGTGCAAGCCGAAACCGATACACCGATAAGCATAACCGCTATTGCAATAGCAATTTTTTCTTTCATATATATTCCTCCTTTTAAAAAAGTTTTGTTCCCCTGAATAGTTTTTGTAAACCTTCAAACAATATACTGGAAATCACTTTCCATAAAAGAACAAATTAAAAGGAGGATTTTTATGTATCCCAATCCTTATATTATCACAAAAATTAACGCAAGGCAAATTTTAGATTCCAGAGGCACGCCGACGGTTGAAGCAGATGTCTATCTTTCGTGCGGAGCAGTTGGGCGCGCAAGCGTTCCCGCGGGCGCATCGACGGGCAGATTTGAGGCAAAGGAACTTCGTGACAAGATTCGCGAAGAGTATCTCGGGTGCGGAGTTTTAAACGCCGTTAAAAACATCCGCCGCGAGATTTCGAATGAACTTTGCGGCAAAAACGCCTTTCACCAGGGAAAAATTGACAATATTTTGCTAAATCTTGACGGAAGCGAAAACAAGGAAAACCTCGGTGCAAATGCTATTCTGGCGGTTTCGCTCGCCTGCGCCAAAGCGGCGGCAAAGGCGGCGGAGATTCCTTTATACCGTTATCTCGGCGGCGTCAACGCCAATATTTTGCCCGTTCCTATGATGAATATTTTAAACGGCGGCGTACACGCTTCGAGCAGTATGGACATTCAGGAATTTATGGTTATGCCCGTCGGCGCAAAAAGTTTCAGTGAAGCACTTCGTTGCGGTACCGAAATTTACTATGCGCTAAAAAAACTATTGTATATGGACGGACATTCCATAGCAGTTGGTGACGAGGGCGGTTTTGCGCCCGATCTAGAGAGCGACGAAGAAGCGCTTGAATATCTCTTAAAAGCCATCGACCGCGCAGGCTACAGAGCGGGAGAGGATGTTGTATTAGCGCTCGACGCAGCGGCAAGCGAATGGTACTGCGAGGAAGAGGACAAATATATTTTGCCCAAGCAAAAGCGAATTTTTGACAAGGATGAACTCGTCACATACTGGCAGTCACTATGCAAAAAATATCCAATTTTTTCGATTGAAGATCCTGTGCACGAGCTCGATTTTCACTCTATGTCTACTCTTACCGGGAAAATCGGAAACAAAGTTCAACTTGTGGGTGACGATATGTTTGTTACAAACGAGGGAAAACTTCGCGAAGGCATCGAAAAAGGCGCTGCCAACGCAATTCTTATCAAGCCTAATCAAATAGGCACATTAAGCGAGACTCTAAGCACCGTTTTCACCGCCAAAATCGGCGGATACAAAAGTATCATTTCGCACCGCTCGGGCGAGACCGAGGAGACCTTTATCGCCGACCTTGCCGTTGCACTCGGCACGGGACAGATAAAGACAGGTGCGCCCTGCCGAGTTGACAGAACCTGCAAATACAACCGTCTGCTTCGAATTGAGGAATCGCTTGGCGCAGATGCAAAATACTACGGAGAATTCTTAAGAAGATAAGCAAATAAAAAAGCCGAAAGCGTTTTGCTTCCGGCTTTTTATTTTTATTCGTTATTTTCCTTCTTGCTTGAAGAAATGTAGCTATAATATCCGCCCTTATAGTAACCGTATCTACGGTCCTTAGCGGCCTTTTTGCCCTCAACATCATTGAAAACAGTTCCGAGAATCTTTGCATCAGCAAACTCGAGAGAAGAAATGCACTTCTCCAAAGCACCTTTATCGGTGTAATTCTGGCGAACAACGACAACAACGCCGTCAACAAGATTAACAAGCGGAAGGGCATCGGATACAACATTGATAGGCGATGTATCGAGCACGATATAATCAAACGATTTAGAAAGCTCGTCAACAAGTTCCTTCATTCTGTTTGATGCCAGAAGTTCGGCAGGGTTAGGGGGAACAACGCCCGAGGGGAGCACAAACAAATTCTCAACCGCAGTTTTCTGAACTGCAGAGTTTACATCTGCAAATCCCGCGAGAACGTTTGCGAGGCCGGGGCTACGCTTAACCTCGAAAAGACGGTGGGTCTTACCGCGACGAAGGTCACAGTCCATAACAAGAACGCTTACACCCATCTCGGCAAGCGCTGCGGCAAGGTGGGTAGAAACTGTACTCTTTCCCTCACCTGCGAGGGCACTTGTTACGATAAATTTCTTACAACCGTCCTTAGGAAGCGAAAAGAGAACATTAGTTCTAAGCGATTTATATGCCTCTGTAAAGAGAAAACTTTGTTTATTACCGATTACAATATCAGACTGATTTGCAATCGCATGCTTCTTTTTCTTTTTTAAATTCATAGCAAATTCTCCTTTAAGCCTTATTCAACTCTGCTGATCACGCCAAGAAGTGGATAATTAACTGTCGAAGTAATATCCTCTTCGCTACGAATTCTCTTATCAAGTTTTGCCACGAGGAAAACTATAAGAACCGCAAGGACAAAGCCGATTATTGCACCGAGGAAACTGTTTATCTGTATATTCGAATCCAAAGGGGCAGTCGGCTTCTGAGCGCTTAAGAGAGGCTGGATGGAGCCGGTGTTATCAAAGTACTGACGAAGCGTTGTGGGCGCTATTTTTTCGATAACCCTTGCAATATTATAACTATCCTGAGCAGAAGTTGTTGTAACTGTTACAGACAAGATCTGCGAAGAATCGTCCGACGATTTTGCCGAAAGACTACGGCGAATCTGGGTTACCGAATAGTCGGTAGCCGCGGGAAGCTCCGCCTTTATCTTCTGCGAAAAGGAAATATCCTTCATAATAGCTATGTACGACTCCGCAAGCGCACGAGATGCGTTAATTGTTCCGAGAGTCGCGCTTGTTTCCTGGTCAGCATTAACAACCATTGTTATCTGGCAGGAGTATTTTGGAACCTCTGTCATTTTAGTATAACCAAAGAAAGCTACGAAGCCTATAACGATTCCTAAAATGAGAAAGGGAATTCTGCGAACCATAAGAACAAAAAAGTCTCTTACATTTGTTTCCATTATTCTTACACCCTTTGCTTTTTACATATTTCATGACATATCCTTTGACATTATACCTCATAAGATAAGTTTTGTAAACCTTTTTTTGTATTTTTTATTTACTGGAATAAAAAGAGAAATATTGTTCAAAATATTTCATATAAATAATTAGACCGTATGCGGTTTTAGGGGGTTTTATTTTGCAAAGTGCAGCATTTTTGGGCGGTGTGTTTACAAGCAAAAAAGAAAAGGTTAAATCAAATGCAGTTGAGAGCAACACCGACAAGGCCTTAACGGACGAAATCGAAGAGGTTTTGGGGGCAATAAAATGCGTCGATATCAGGTTCGAGTTTGAAACCAACAGCGATATGATAGAGTCACTGATTTTTGAAAAACGTGCCCTGCTTTCGCGCTATCGTCATCTCTTGTCACTTGCAAAAAAAGACGGTATAACCTGCGCTCCTTCAATACATTAAAGAAAACGGAGAGACAAAATGACACTTGAGAAACTCATCTTTATTATCGCGGCAGTTTTATTTTATATTCTGGCTGCATCAATCTACCTCAAGGGAGTAAAGGGCAAGAAAAAAGGACTTTTTTTATCCTCGCTTATCTCAATGGGTCTTGGAATTTGTGCACTTTTGGCTGTTTTTATAATTGGACTGTTCGGCGAGCCTATGATAAATATGAATTTCTGTACTCTTCTTTTTTCCTCCTTAGGCTCTGTGCCGGGCGTTATCACCATGCTTTTTCTCAATATCATTTAGAGAACAGGTGATGCAGTGTTTTCGGGAAAAACCGACAAATTGGGTGAAAAAAGCGAGATGAAATGGCATCTCGCTTACTTTTTTGCGCAAAAATGTTGACAAATTGCATCTATCGTGCTAGTCTTAACTTGATTAGACACAATAATTGAAAGGAGTAAACAAAGATGAGCACACCGAAGGTTTTCGAAAGCGAATATCGTTTTTGTCTTATCTTGTGGGAAAACGAGCCCATCAAGAGCGGTGAATTGGTTGCTCTGTGCAGAGAGAAACTTGGTTGGAAACCCACTACAACCTACACAGTCATCAAAAGACTATCTGAGCGCGGTGTAGTTAAAAACGAAAATACCATAGTTACTTCTCTCATCAGCAAGGATGAAATACAGGCTGCAGAACTAAATGAAATGGTAGAAAAAACATTTGAGGGTTCTCTTCCCGCTTTTGTTGCAGCCTTTACAAAGCATCAGAATATCTCGGACAAAGAGATTGACGAGGTGCAAAAGATGATTGACCAGTACAGAAAAAAATAGGCTATCTATCTTAAAACTCAAATATAAAATTTAAAGCGGTCGGCTAAAAGCCGACCGCTTTAATTTATGCCTTTCTCATTATTTTAGTAACCTGCCAGCCTGATTTTGTTTTCTCTATCTGCCATCTCTCCAAACCGCTAAATCCATAGGTCGCTTTCCCTTTATCGTCGGTTGCCTCACAGTCGGTGTACACCCACACATATCCGCGACTAAACGTGTGTAAAACGAGAATTCTTCTTATCTTAATGTTGACCTTTTGAGTTTCGGGTCTCTCTGAGATTACATCAAAGTTTGCAATCACTGTGTAATCCCAGTTCTCAACGCTCAACGAAGAAACTTCCCCACTATAAATTTGCTCGACACATTTCACAAGCGGATTAGTATTTAAAAGCATCAAAAGATATATTACCGCGATTAACGCCGCACATATTAAGGCAAGCAGCAAACCGCGGCCTCTTTTTCTCCTTACTCTGACTCTCATTTTAAATATTCTCCTTAAAACTCATCCTTAAGACGAATTATTTTTACAGCTTTATAATCTCCGCTTACTATGGTTTTACTGACGCTTCGGTTAAAACCTATCTGACTGTGCCCCGTATAGAAAATATCCGAATCGGTTACATCGCTTATAAGGGTGACGTGTGCAACTGATTCCTCATTCTTACACCAAAACAGCAGGTCGCCTTTTTGTATATTTTCCCTCGCAGCAGCCTCTGACACAGCCTGGGCAGTAGTTAGGGTCAATACATCGCCGTTTATATACCCGTTTTCCTCATCCGAGAAATATTTAAACTGAGAAATCGCGCCGAGCCACGCCGCCGAGAAATTATATCGCACCGAATTTAAGGTGTACTTGCCCTGCTCATTGCGATACCCTAAAACTATCGATTTGTTAAATAATTTAAGTTTTATGGGTTCGTTATAATGAATGTAATGGTACCAGTTGTCGTTTTGGGCAATTTTACCCGCGTACATACACTGAGAGGTGAAATTCGCGCAGTCGCCGTTACCCGCTCGCACCAGATACGATATTGAATATTTAAGCCGCGAAGGGAAGTTTCCGAAATTATAATAGTCCTCGGTATTAGCAAGTCTATAGTGCTTTTGCGCATACTCGACCGCGGCATCTCTATCATACCGCGTAGCCGACACTTCCGGGCTGCTTTGCGCAGGGTCCGAGGGTTTTGGATCGGCGGCAAGCGCTATTACTGAGCAAAATGCGACAGCAAAAGTGAGGGCCAATGCAAGCGGTCCCCTACACAGAATTTTGAGTATTTTTCTTTTATTTTCCATTTTGCTCACCTCTTTTTTAAGTATAGCAATCTTTTTAACGACTTACAACCCGGTTTTCGAATCTTAAGACAATCTTAAGATTTCAACAAAAAAAGGAGACGCTCCTAGCGTCTCCTTTTAAAAATCTTAGTAAACGATAATGGACTCTGTTTCCTTATCAAATACGTGGATTCTATTAGCATCGATAGCCATCTCAATTTCGTCACCACTAAGAACGGTTGTTCTGGGAGCTACTCTTGCGGTCATTGTGATGCCCTCACAGTTGATGTAAAGATATGTCTCAGCACCCATAAGCTCGGTTATTTCAACCTTACACTTAATCTTACCTGTAGTAGCTTTAGAAAGGAAGAGTTCATCATCCTTAATGCTCTCAGGACGGATACCGAGGATAACCTCTTTACCTACATAGTCCTTAAGATTTGTGCCCTTAACCTTCTCATCGGGAACGATAACGTTGTACTTAACGCCCTTCTTGGTCTTGGTATCTTCAGAGCCGAACTCGATAGCGTACTTGCCATCCTCAACCTCAATAACCTTAGAATCAACAAAGTTCATTTGAGGTGTTCCAATAAAGCCTGCTACGAATACGTTGGTGGGCTTATTGTAGAGGTTTGTAGGACTGTCAACCTGCTGGATAAGACCGTCTTTCATAACAACGATTCTATCAGCCATGGTCATAGCCTCGGTCTGGTCATGGGTAACGTAGATAAATGTAGTACCGAGTCTCTTATGGAGCTTGGAAAGCTCGGTTCTCATCTGTGCACGAAGCTTAGCATCGAGGTTTGAGAGAGGCTCGTCGAGAAGGAATACCTTAGGCTCACGAACGATAGCACGACCGAGCGCAACACGCTGACGCTGACCACCGGAAAGAGCCTTAGGCTTTCTATCAAGAAGGTGTGTAATATCAAGAATTCTGGCTGCCTCTTCAACACGCTTTCTGATTTCCTCTTTAGGAGTTTTACGAAGCTTAAGACCGAATGCCATATTCTCATAAACGGTCATGTGAGGATAGAGCGCATAGTTCTGGAACACCATTGCAATATCTCTGTCCTTAGGAGCAACGTTATTAATGAGTCTGTCGCCGATGTAAAGCTCACCGTCTGTAATTTCTTCAAGTCCGGCAACCATACGAAGAGTTGTAGACTTTCCGCAACCTGAGGGACCTACGAAGATGATAAACTCTTTGTCCTTAATCTCAAGGTTAAAATCGGAAACAGCGGTAACTCCTCCGGGATATGTTTTACCGATGTGTTTAAATGATAAGCTAGCCATTTACTTTGTGACCTCCTGTTTTTTGCTGTTTTACTAACTGAATCGAACATAATATCCGATATTATTCTTTTAATACTATAACATTTTTAAAAAACAATTACAATAAACTTATGTAACAAATATTTACCCAACTTTTTTGTGATTTTGCTCAAAAATAACCAAAAACACGGCTTTTGAGGTAGTTTTCGATTAAATTGTACACAATAAACGCCTTGTTTTTTTGTGCACTTTGCACAGTGTTTTTGTTAATATTTTTGTCATTTTTTACGGGCATTGTTAATTTTGTACAACAATTTTACCGCAAGTGTTTTTTGCTCAACAATTATAACTCATTTTTTCTCTTTTTTCAATATATTCGGAAAAAAATTTAAAAATAACTTTAACAATTTTTTTCTCCGCGGCACATACTAATAATAGTGACTAAATTTTAAGGAGAAAAACCATGCCAAGTATTTATTTAAGCCCATCAACACAAGAGGCCAACGCCTATGTTACGGGCGGCAGCGAGGAGTATTACATGAATCTTCTTGCCGATGCCTTAGAACCTTATCTCAGGGCAAACGGAATTGACTTTGTGCGAAATGACCGAAAAGCCAACGCCGCGGCGGCGATACGGCAATCCAATGCCGGAAACTATGATCTGCACTTAGCACTTCATTCCAACGCCTCACCGCCCGATTCTTACGGCGAGAACCGCGGAATCGATGTCTATTACTACCCGGGAAGCCAGAGAGGTCAGCGCGCCGCCGAGATATTTAAGGACAATTTTGAGGATATTTATCCGCTGGAAGACGAGGTCCGAACGCTGACTACCACAAGGCTGGGCGAGGTTCGGCAGCCAAAGGCACCTTCGGCGTTTTTAGAGATAGGATATCACGATAATGTTGACGATGCGCAGTGGATAACTAAGAACATCCCGACTATTGCGCGAAACATTGCACAGTCCCTGACCGAGTATTTCGGAATCCCGTTCAAAGAGCCACCCGCAACCGAAAGAGGCAGAGTTTCGCTTTCGTCGGGCACACTCAATTTGCGGCAACGCCCGTCGGTTTCATCGCCGGTCCTTGCATCTATACCAAACGGCACAGTTTTAAATGTGCGAAATGATTTTAACGGCTGGTACGCCACGAGTTACAATGGGCAAAACGGCTTCGTCAGTGCGCCCTATATTGATATTATCGACGATTAAAATGCAAAAAACATTGACTTTAAAGGCAAGTTTGGATATAATAAATCTCGGCACTAATAGTGTGCCGATGCTGGTGTGGCTCAGTTGGTAGAGCAGCTGATTCGTAATCAGCAGGTCGTCGGTTCAAGTCCGATCACCAGCTCCAAAAATAAAAGGACTGCGAGAGCAGTCCTTTTATTTTTGTGTTTGTGTCCGCAGGACACAACATCATTTTGCGGCGAAGGTGCAAACATCATTTAGTCAAAGGCTAACATCGTTCCGCTTGCGGACACAAAACGATGTTATGGCTATGCCATAAACGATGTGCTGCTTTGCATCAATGATATTGCACTTCGTGCAAATGCTTCTTGCGCCTTCGGCGCTTATATGATATAATATACAAAACTTATTTACTGTACAAGGAGAACTCTAAATGATCTTTTACCACGGAAGCCCTATTGCCGATTTAAAAGAACTAAGGCCTGTTTTATCTGAACATGGACAGCCGTATGTGTATTTTGCCACAAATCCTCTGGTCGCATTATTATACGCCGTAAAACCTGTTCCAAAACCTTTCAGTTACTACCCTTACGGTTTTGGTAGCAACGGAGTTGTCGTTTATTC
>JAZQLL010000125.1:0-23568 GCA_045542675.1 Oscillospiraceae bacterium | reverse complement strand
GAGTCTTATCACAGAAATTTCGTTTTCGGGCGCGCTAAAGCGAATTAGAAAATAGGCGTAGGGCGGTTCTATGGGCTTTCGTGCGAGAGTCAGAAAAACGGTGAATTTATCGTCGCTGCGCGCGGTGTAAACTCTTTCGGGCGTCGATGCGGAACTTATATCGTCCGCTTCTTTCTTCTGTCCACCAAACAAAAACAGCAATCCTATTGTAAACACCGCCGCCAGACTTAAAACAAATGATTTTAAAAACAGTACTCTTGATTTTTTCGCCATAAATAAGCCCACCTTTTCATAAAAGTTTTGACATTTTTGTTACCTTTTATTCGCAAAAGCGGCAGTATTGAAAATTTGTTTTTTTATTGATATAATATAGGTAGAAAATATTTTTTGGAGTGAGAATATGTCCGAAATTTTTAATAGAACTGAAAACCTGATAGGCAGTAAGGCGCTTGAACTTCTTAAAAATGCCCATATTGCTGTTTTCGGAGTTGGCGGAGTCGGCTCGGCGGCGGTTGAGGCGCTCGCCCGGGCAGGAGTCGGCAAGATTTCGCTTTTTGACGGCGACAGCGTTGCCCCCTCTAACATAAACCGTCAACTTATCGCCCTGCACTCTACCATAGGCACGCCAAAGGTACAGGCGGCGGCAAAGCGCATTATAGATATAAATCCCGACTGCGAAGTTTTGGCAAACGAGGTTTTCTACACCCCCGACAACGCAGACGATTTCGACCTTTCGGTATACGACTATATTATCGATGCCATTGATATGGTGTCGGCCAAAATCGAACTTATCTGCCGTGCAAATGAGAAAAATGTGCCGATAATTTCATCCATGGGAACGGGCAACAAACTAAACCCCGCCGCCTTTGAGGTTTCCGATATTTTTAAAACCTCGGTTTGCCCCTTGGCGCGCGTTATGAGGCGCGAACTTAAAGCGCGCGGTATTAAGAAACTTAAGGTTGTCTATTCAAAAGAGCAAGCGCGCGAGCCTCTTTGCGAGGACAAGCGCACCCCTTCGAGCATAAGTTTTGTCCCGCCCGTTGCCGGATATATTCTGGCAGGCGAAGTTATAAAAGAAATTGCAAAAATATAAAAATTAAAGGCTCTCCTGATCGGAGAGCCTTTTTTCTATTGTGCATTACTTGTGCGCATAACAATTGTATTTACGCTATCAAGAACTTCTTCATTAAATGTAGTCTTGTATGTCTCTTTAAGGTCATTGTAAAGCTCTGTATAAACAGAATCCTTAAGACCGTTGCGCACCAACGCTTTCCACATGGGTTCGCCGCCGCTTACATAATACATGATATGATATCCGTATTCACTCTTGACGATGCCTGTATCTCCTACCTTTCTTGCCTTATCAAATGCCCAGTCCTCAAACTCCTGTACCATTTCGCCTTGTCCGAAGTTTTCATAAAGCCCGCCGGTTTCTGCAGAGGCTGTATCCTCGGTATACTTAGTGGCAAGAGCGCCAAATGACTCGGCAGTTTTATCACCTTTATTAAACTCTGCTAAAATTTCCTCAGCCTTTTTCTTTGCCTTTTCGTCGGTTTCCTGTGTCTTTGCAGAAACTAAAATGTGGCGTACGCTCTGGGTTTCGGTCTCATCAAGATAAGGAAGTTTTGTAATCATATAAACTTCAATCTTGGATTTAGCCTTATAAATCTTGGTGCCGTAAAGTTTAGCATCCTTGCCAAATGACCAAACTGCAATCTCAAAGTCTTTATCGTACTTAACGCCTTCTACATCAGTGTAGCCGAGTTCGTCTTTAATATCATCTTCCTCTAATCCCTCGGATTTGAGTATGCTCGCAAGAATGCTGTCAAACTCCTTGGGAGTTTTGGCTTTGGCAAGTTTTTCGGCCTTTGCGTATACCTCTTTATAAGCCGCATCGGACTCATTGACAGCGCCTCCAAGCGAGGTTGTGGGTATAGTAAATCCATAGTATTTATAGTCTACACTTTGGTAGGTAGCCTTGTTTTTCTCGAAATATTCGTCCTGCTCTTTCTGGGTGTACTCACGATTTCCAATCGTGTCATCGTAGTACTTTGTTGCAAGGGTGGAAAGGCGCAATCCCGCCTCAATATCCTTAGCATTTACACCCTGACCGTAGAGAAGTGTGATATATTCTTCGCTTGATATATTGCTTTCTTTTGCCTCTTTATCAAGCTCCTCAAAATATGCTTTTATTTCCTTTTCATCCTCATCATCAAGGATATAGCCCTCCGACTTTGCCTTTTCGCAAAGCCTTAAAATTTCCTCAAGGCTCACTCTGGTACGGCTTGTCATATATTCAAACCAGTTTTGACCGTCGCTCGTTTCCTGCGCTCTTAAGTCTACCGAAACATCAAGTCCGTAGGATTCAAGATTGCTTGCATATTTGTTAATGAAATTCTGATACTCGTAGTTTACAAAGTAATTAAAGGTTGCACCATTAACCTCAAAATTCTCGGTTGAAAGCGCGATTTGGTTTCTTAAAACTGTTCCGTTCGCTTTTCTTGCAGCACCCACTGCTAAAATTGTGATAAACGCCGCAGCAACAACAACACAAACTCCTGTAATGATAAGTGTTGTTATCATTTTGCTCTTCTTTTCAGCGGCAAGCCTTGCTTCTTCCTGTTTTTTTATTTCAAGAAGTTCCTGTCTTGCGCTTTTAACTCTGGATGATTTTCCCATTTTTTAAAACTACCTTTCCGTTTTTCTTTTGGGGTAACGCTTATATTTTATCAAAAATTTAAACACTGTTTGTTAAGCGTTTGTAAATTTACGCTTTGTGCCATTTTACGCCCTGCGCCGTATCCTCTAAAATGATTCCCTGCGCCTTTAAATCATCACGAATCTTATCAGCGAGCGCAAAGTCGCGGTTTTTTCTCGCTTCCTGTCTTTGTGCAATAAGAGCCTCAACCTCGGCGTTAAGTTCTTCATCCTGACGCTCATAAAGAAGTCCTAAAACATAAGCGAGTTTCTCAAAGAGGTCACTTGCGGCGTTTACATACTCGAGTGATGCCTCTTTACCGACCACATTTGAGTTGATTTCTCTGACGAGGTCAAAGATGGCGGCAAGTCCGTCGGCGGTGTTAAAGTCATCATCCATCGCCTCTCTGAACTGCGCCTCATAAGAATTAAGTTTCTCTAAGAGAGCACTGTCGGCGGCGGCAGAAACCGCGTGATTTTTAGCGTGCTTTAGATTTTCGCGGCAGGTGTAAAGTCTGTCAAGACCCGCTTTTGCCTGCTCAATTATCTCAGTCGAATAGTTGATGGGGCTTCTGTAATGCGATGCCACCATAATATAGCGGATGGGCTCATAGCCGAACTTTTCGCCGATTTCGCGTGCGGTGAAAAA
Source organism: Oscillospiraceae bacterium (assembly GCA_045542675.1). Classification (GTDB taxonomy): domain Bacteria; phylum Bacillota; class Clostridia; order Oscillospirales; family Ruminococcaceae; genus SIG578. Next base: position 20,222 of record JAZQLL010000125.1, on the reverse strand, counting down.
GTTTCCGAGCGATTTAGACATTTTGCGGTTATCAATGTTGATGTAACCGTTATGCATCCAGTATCTTGCAAAGCAGGTACCGTTTGCGCACTCGCTCTGCGCAATCTCGTTTTCGTGATGTGGGAAGATAAGGTCCTGGCCGCCGCAGTGAAGGTCAATGGTTTCGCCCAAAATGCTCTTTGCCATAGCCGAGCACTCGATATGCCAACCGGGTCTGCCCTTACCCCAAGGAGAATTCCAGAAGGGTTCGCCCTCTTTTGCCGCTTTCCAGAGGGCAAAATCCATTGGGTCCTCCTTCATTTCACTTACATTTATTCTCGCGCCTGCCTCAAGCTCATCAAGGGGCTGGTGCGAGAGTTTGCCGTACTCCTTAAACTCTTTTGTTCTGAAATAAACATCACCGTTTACCGCATAGGCGAAGCCTTTTTCCTCAAGAGTTTTGATAAGTTTTATAATGTTACCGATATTTTCGGTTGCTTTAGGATGATGAGTTGCCTCGCGCACGTTAAGTCCGCCTGCATCCTTTTTATACTCGACAATATACTTTTCGGCAAGTTCCTTAACTGTAGTATTTTCCTCGTTTGCGCGGCGAATAAGTTTGTCATCGATATCGGTAAAGTTCTGAACGAAGTTCACCTTATAGCCAACATACTCAAAATAGCGGCGCAGTGTGTCAAAAACACAAAGCGGACGTGTGTTGCCAATGTGAATATAGTTGTAAACGGTAGGTCCGCAGACATACATATTTACAACACCCTCATGAAGAGGGATAAATTCGTCTTTTGTGCCTGTAAGGGTGTTTAGAATTTTCATTGTTTACTCCTTATCTTGTTTTTCGAGCCTTTTTTCAAGGTCGGAAATTTGTTTACGCAATTTATCAAGTTCCTCTAAAACGGGGTCAGGAATATGAACCTGGTCAAGTTCCTGAGCGGGAGACGATATTCCCTCGCCTTTCTTGACAACCGCTCTTGCAGGAACGCCGACCGCCGTTGCCCCGGGGGCAACCTCATCGAGCACTACCGCACCTGCGGCGATTTTGGCGCCGTCGCCAACCGTAAAGGGACCTAAGACCTTAGCACCGCTACCCACCATTACATTGTTACCTAATGTGGGGTGACGCTTGCCTGTATGTGTACCTGTACCGCCGAGTGTAACGCCCTGGTAAATGGTACAGTCATCACCAATAACGGCGGTTTCGCCGATTACTACGCCCATTCCGTGATCTATAAAAAGACCTTTGCCGATAGTTGCGGCGGGGTGAATCTCAATTCCCGTAAAGAATCTCGAGGTCTGGGAAATGAGGCGGGCGATAAACTTCATTTTATGTCTATAGAAAAAGTTTGCCCATCTGTGATGGATAACGGCGTGAAGCCCCGAGTACATAAGCCAGACTTCAAATCCGCTTCGCGCGGCGGGGTCGCGGCTTTTTATGGCGTTTATATCGTATCGCAGCCGTTTAAACATTTTCTCACCTCTTAAAATAAAAAATCCCGAAAGCGCACTTTTCTGCACTTCCGGGGCGAAAATTTTCCGCGGTTCCACTCGGATTTGTAACTTACTGCAAACTAAAATTTGCTACTCTTATAACGGAGAGCACACCGCCTCGTGCTACCCACCGCATTTGCGGCTTCACACAAGGAGCCCTCGGGCGCACTTTGCAAAATTTCATTTTAGCTCCCTCGCACCAAGTGGGCGCCTCTCTTAAAAACTACCTTTTTGCTACTCTTCCCGAGCCTTGCCTTTAAAATATCCTCTATATATTACCACACTTTTTTATACTTTGCAAGCATTACTATAATTTATGCGCAATTTTTTATTTTTTGCCCTTTACTAGAAAATAAAATTGTAGTAAAATGATGGTAAGTTTAAAAAAGGAGCACCCAAAATGAGCATTGGCCAAGAAAGTTTAAAATTACATTCAGAGAAAAAAGGTAAGATTGAAGTTGTGCCGCGCGTTTCTGTAAAGGATAGCCGCGACCTGTCGCTTGCGTACACCCCCGGCGTTGCAACCCCTTGCCTTGAAATACAAAAAGATATAGATAAATCCTACGACCTTACCCGCAGGAGCAACCTTTGTCTTGTTGTGACCGACGGCACCGCCGTTTTGGGTCTTGGAGACATCGGCCCCGAGGCGGGAATGCCGGTTATGGAGGGCAAATGTGTGCTCTTTAAGGAGTTTGGAGGAGTTGATGCCTTTCCGCTCTGCATAAAATCCAAAGATGTTGACGAGATTGTTAACACAATTTATCTCATTTCGGGGTCCTTCGGCGGCATAAATCTCGAGGATATTTCGGCTCCGAGATGCTTTGAGATTGAAAAGAAACTTAAAGAAAAATGTGATATTCCCGTTTTTCATGATGACCAGCACGGCACCGCCGTTGTGGTATTGGCGGCACTTTTAAACGCCCTTCGCGTTGTAAAAAAAGACATAGGAGAAATCAAACTTGTTCTAAACGGCGCCGGCGCGGCAGGAATTTCTATTGCAAAACTTCTGCTTTCATCTGGTGTAAAAAATCTTATCTTAGTTGATAAGGTCGGCGCAATTTATGAGAGCGCCGAGGGTCTTAACTGCGCGCAAGCCGAGATGGCTAAAATCACAAATCCGAATTGCGAAAAGGGTAACCTCTGCGATGTAATCCGCGGCGCAGACGTATTTATCGGGGTTTCGGCGCCTAATTTGGTAAGCGAAGAAATGGTGAAGAGTATGGCAAGCGACCCCATTATTTTTGCCATGGCTAACCCCACCCCCGAAATTATGCCCGATGTTGCAAAGGCGGCAGGCGCCGCCGTTGTCGGAACGGGGCGCAGCGATTTTCCCAATCAGATAAACAATGTGTTGGTTTTCCCCGGCATTTTCAGAGGCGCATTTGATGTGCGCGCAAGCGATATTAACGAGGAAATGAAAAAGGCGGCGGCGTTTGCCATCGCTGGTCTTATTTCCGATGATGAACTTTGCGCCGATTATATCCTACCCGCCGCATTCGACAAGCGCGTCGGCCCTGCCGTTGCTAAAGCAGTTGCCGAAGCCGCCAAAAAAAGCGGCGTTGCAAGGGTTTAATATGTTTCGATAAAAAAATAAAAGGCGCCCGAATTTTCGGGCGTTTTTTTACTTTTTGTACTCTATTATGTCAGCCACTTCACAAGAAAGCGCAAGGCAAATACGCTCAAGAACGAAACTGTCATATCTTTTTACTGCGTTCTTATAGTACTTATCGATTATTTGATATTGTATGCCCGTTCTTTTAGAAAGTTCATACCTTGTTATACCTGCGTTTTTAAGAGCCTTGTCGATTGTTAGTTTAATCATAAATATATTATACACCTCTAAATATATTTTATTAAATGTATACACGGTTGACAATTCACTCAATTAAGTATATACTTATATAGATATAGAGGTGGTATTATGAGTGCTTATAAAAAACCTTACTTAATCTTATTTAATGCAATAACAGATGCTCTTAAAAAAATTGAGCAAGACAATGTCTTTATGGCAAAGCAGACGTTGATACAAGCACAAATAGATGCAGAAGAAGAATACATTTCTTTTGAGAATAATTCCATAGAATTTCTTAAAATTTACAATAACGACATTAAATAAGGTTATAATAACCGCCGAAGTGCAGCTTTTTAAATTTTTTTGCAAAGCTACCAAGCTGTGTTTTATTGCGCTCCTGCCGCGCAGGCACCATATTTCTGTCCGTAGCAACAGAAATATGGAAAAGAATGCATTAAAGGGGGACCGACTGTCCCCCTATCGCGCCGAGTTATATTTACTGCAAATCTCGTTTCACTTACAATGTGAAACGAATATGTGAAAACAAAACTTGCCATCTCGCCGCTCTGCCCCCTCTCGCAAGGGCGTTTCTCGTTGCGGCTCGGTCACCTCGTGGCTCTGACGATTCCCCGAATCGTCATTCACTCCCACTCGGCCGCTTCGCTACCCTTGACCCAATTTATTTTCTACAGTCTATTGTGGGGGCTGTGCTTATCCTTTGCGAATTTAAGAAAGTCGGTTGAAAATACGGTAAGGGGGATGGAAGCATTGGGCAGTTATTGTAAGTTAGCAGATGCTTCGTTTCGCATATTGTAGCGAAACGAGGTAGAACAGAATAAAAATCAATGCTTTAAGGGGGATATTGCATCCCCCTTTCTTAAGGCACTCTTTGCCTTCTTTCTGTTGACTTTGACAGAAAGAAGGTGCCCACGCGGCATGAGCGCGTAACAAAATGTGGCATGAGCGCATCACAAAGCGCGGCGGAAAATAAAAAGCGAGGCACATTTAGCGCCTCGCTTTTACTTTTACATTATAACTTTACTTAAGAACTCCTTAAGTCTTGCGTTTTTGGGATGATTGAACACCTCGTCGGGTGTGCCCTGCTCGGTAATTTTTCCGCCATCCATAAAGAATATACGGTTACCAACCTCGCGGGCAAATCCCATTTCGTGAGTTACAACAACCATCGTCATACCCTCTTCGGCAAGTTGCTTCATAACATCGAGTACCTCGCCGACCATCTCGGGATCGAGCGCCGAAGTTGGCTCATCAAAAAGCATTACCTTGGGATTCATGGCAAGGGCACGAACGATTGCAACACGCTGTTTTTGTCCGCCCGAAAGGGTTGAAGGATATGCATCCGCCTTATCATCAAGACCTACTCTCTGCAGAAGTTCGTGTGCCTTTTTATCCGCCTCTTCCTTGGTCATCTTTTTAAGAAGAACAGGCGCAAGAGTAATGTTTTCAAGTACAGTCTTATTATTAAAGAGGTTAAACTGCTGGAAAACCATTCCGATTGACTCTCTGTGTTTATTGATGTCAACCTTCTTATCAGCAAGGTCTTCGCCCTGGAAAATAATTGAGCCGCTTGTGGGATCTTCCATACAGTTAAGGCATCTTAAAAATGTACTTTTACCGCCACCCGAGGGACCGATTACAACAACCTTATCGCCCTCATTTATTGTTTCGGTTATTTCGCAAAGGACCTGATTGCCGCCGAAAGATTTACTAAGATTCTTAATTTCTATCACTTTTTCTCAGGCTCCTTTCCATCGCTTTAACTCCCCAGGAAATGAGAAGCACCAAAATAAGATATACGGCCGCAAGCATTAAGTACGGAATCATATAACTGTAGTTGGAGTCGCCGATTTGACGGAACGCCTTGGTGATATCAACAACGGCTATAAAGCTTACAACCGAGGTTTCTTTAATAAGAGTAATAAATTCATTTCCAAGGGTTGGTAAAATATTTTTGATACCTTGAGGAACAACGATTTTAAACATAGAGGTCCAGTATCCAAGGCCCAATGCTCTTGCTGCCTCAAGCTGACCGGGGTCAACCGCTTGCATACCGCTTCGCATGATTTCCGAAACGTAGGCACCGCTGTTCATTCCAAAAATAAGGATAGCAACCATTGTGCTATTCATTCTGAGCCCAATTGACGGAAGCAGAACAAACCAACCTATAAGAAGCTGAACTACCATCGGCGTTCCTCTGAATATTGCTATATAAATGTCGCATAAACAAGAAAAAAACCGAGGCGCAAAATGATACTTTGGTATCATTTTAATAAGCGCTATCAGTGTTCCAATTACAATACCTATTAAAAGACCGAAAACTGCTATCTCAATAGTAGTTACCAATCCGTCAAGGACGGATTGGTAACCTTTAGCATCTATGAACTTACTTAAAAATAATTCCCACTCTACTTTTGACATTATTTGAGCTCCTTAAGCTTGGCAAGAGCATCCTCTGCTGAATCGCAATCATCAAATGTAGCGTCATCATTCATAGCAAGAATAACCTGATATGAACCTTCCTCATAAGGATTTGAGAAGTTGACGATTTTTGCACGAGCGGGGCTGATTGTAAGACCGGAAGCAGCCATGTCTACACCGTTTTTACCGATAGAAGTAACAACCGACTCAAATGCCATGTCCTTAATAACAACTTCCATATTAAGCTCTGCAGCAATTAACTTAACGATTTCAATGTCAATACCTGCAAACTCGTTGCCAACAACAAACTCATAGGGAGCAAAAGCAGCATTTGTAGCAACTACGAGCTGGTCTTTCTTTTCATCATACTCTGCAGATTTGAGTGTAGCACCCTTCCAATCAGCAGAGTTGTCATCGTTTACTGCAGCAAAATCTTCATAGATTTTAGCAATTTCGTCTTTTTTCTCTGCAAGAACCTTGTTGATTGTTGCAAGAAGTTCGGGTTGCGCTTTGTCAACGCCAAAACCAAAATCCTCTTTTGTGAGGGCGTAGTCAATAACCTTAATTTCGCTGTTCTTAGCTGCAAGTTCCTTACCAACTGCTGCATCGATAACAACGTACTTAATGTTACCGTTCTTCATATCCTCTACTGCAAGTCCGGCATTGTCATAAGCTTTAGCATCTACATTTGCGAAGCCCTCAAAGCCCCAGTCAGCGTCGCCCTTTAAGAAGGACTCACCTGTTGTGCCCGACTGAACGCCGATGGCAACCTTTGATTCTTTTTCAGCACATGATGCAAAGCATACGAGCGAAAGCACAAGTGCCATTAAAACTGCTGTGATTTTTGCGAATTTTTTCATTTTAAATTACCTCTTTTATAAAATTTTGTTGGGGTTTTGCTTTAGTGTAATGCTATTATAGTGCATAAAATTTAATTTGTCAACACCTTTTTTGAATATTTATGCAAAATTTTTGCTTTTTTGGAGTGAATATTCATATTTTTATGAATAAATGGCTCTATAAAGCCATTTATTTTTGCATTATTTAAGAAAAATATTTTAACTTTTTGGCTTTACACCGTTGCTCTTATGTTATAAATATTCATAATATTCATTGTTTTATGAATATCTTTTCGTTTTCTCGCGCGTACGCGCGTGTGCGCACTTATATAATGTTCAGGCATTGCCGCGCGGCACGAGCGCCACCAAATACGAGAGGCAAAATGGATAAATTCATTCTCTACGGCGATAAACAGATGTTTACTTATAATTTGCAGGGGACAGCGCCTTCGATGTCCCGTTTTTGTGCGGAAATATCGGGAGGGCGCTTAAAACACTCCACCACGGTTTAAATTGGTTTATGTTATAATAAGAGGTGAAAAACTTGACAAGCGCATATTTTCGTGGTATTATGCAATAAAGCGAAAACCTATGAATAGGAATAGTAACCGAAAGGGAAGCTTTTAGAGAGCCGCGGGCGGTGGGAGCGCGGTAGCGAAAATTTCGGCGAATGGACCTACGAGGGCGGACGAAAGCGAGGATTATCCTTTAGCAAGTAGCAACCGACGACTCGCGCCCGTTAAAGCGCGGACTTTGTAGAAACGCAAAGGTCAGAGCGGGTTATTTTAACCAACTTGGGTGGCACCGCAGGAAGAGAACTTACCTGTCCCATATTTTATGGGGCGGTTTATTTTTTTATTTGGAGAGAATTTTATGATTTCACTTACTCGTCGATGGCGCATTTTCTAAACCTTATACAATAAATATATTTTGGAGGAAAAGAAAATGAAAATGAATAACGTTAATTTTGAAACCTATCTTAAAAACTATCCCGACAAGGACGGATTTTTCGGGAAATACGGCGGTTCCTACATTTCCGAGGAACTTAAAGCCGCTATGGCCGAGATAAACGAGGCTTATTTTACAATTTGTAAGTCGAGCAAATTTATCAGCGAGCTGAGAAGAATCCGCAAGGAATTTCAAGGCAGACCCACTCCCATTTCCTACTTAGAGCGCCTTTCGGGTTCACTCGGAAACGTTCAGCTCTATGTTAAGCGTGAGGATTTAAACCACACCGGCGCGCACAAATTAAATCACTGCATGGGCGAGGTTCTGCTTGCTAAGTATATGGGCAAAAAAAAGGTTATTGCCGAGACTGGCGCGGGTCAGCACGGCGTTGCTCTCGCAACTGCTGCGGCTTACTTTGGTCTTGAGTGCGACATTTATATGGGAGCGGTTGATATTAAGAAGCAGGCTCCCAATGTTGCCCGAATGAAGATTCTCGGCGCAAATGTTATCGAGGTCACACATGGACTTGCAACCTTAAAAGAGGCGGTTGATGCCGCTTTTGAGGCTTATGCTAAGGACTACAAAAACAGCATCTACTGTATCGGCTCGGTTGTCGGTCCCCATCCATTTCCTATGATGGTGCGCGATTTCCAGAGCGTTGTCGGAATTGAGGCAAGAGAGCAATTCACTTCCATGACCGGCGAACTGCCCGATGCCATTGTGGCTTGTGTCGGCGGCGGAAGTAACGCGGCAGGTTTTTTCTCGGGATTTTTAAATGACCCCGTTGAGATTTACGGCGTCGAGCCGCAGGGTGTCGGCGAAAACTTAGGCGAGCACGCGGCTAGCCTTAAGTACGGCACCGAGGGAATTATGCATGGATTTAACAGCGTTATGCTTAAAGACCAAAACGGCGAGCCCGCTCCCGTTTACTCGGTTGCGAGCGGACTTGATTACCCCTCATCGGGACCCGAGCACGCATTTTTAAGGGATGTCGGCAGGGTGCATTACGACTCAATCGGCGACGAGGAAACCATCGATGCCTTCTTCACCCTCGCAAAACTCGAGGGCATTATCCCCGCTATCGAGAGCGCGCACGCGGTGGCATACGGCATGAAACTTGCTAAAGAGATGGGCAAAGGCTCAATTCTCATTAACCTTTCGGGCCGCGGCGACAAAGATATGGATTACATCATCGAAAAATACGGAATAAGATAAACAAAAATTAAAGCACAAAGGCCAGGTGCCCGTAAGGATACCTGGCATTCTTATTGTCTTCAACCTCACCAATCTTTAAAGCAGATAAAATAAAACCGCATCTGTGCAAGGCTTATATCACGACATCACTTTTTGTAAGGAGTGAGGGGCTCGGCACTCCCGACGTGAAGCTCTTACTGAGTGACAAGTTGACAATTCTTTTAACTTATACTAAACTAAAAATAGAAAAAAGGACTTAAAAGGAAGCGAAAAAATGCAAAACATAAAGGTTAGCGTTATTATTCCTACATATAAAAGAAGCGAGGACCTTTGCCGAGCGGTAGATAGTGTCCTTGCCCAAACCTTAAAAGAGATTGAAGTGTTCGTTGTTGATGACAACGGCATCGGCACGCCTGACGGCGAGAAAACCGCCGAGGTAATGAAAAAGTACGCGGGCGATGAGAGGGTAAAATACCTTCGCCACGAGCACAACAAAAACGGCTCCGCTGCCCGAAATACAGGAATAAGAGAGGCTAGGGGAGAGTACATAGCATTCCTCGATGATGACGATGCCTATATGCCCGAGCGTCTCTCAAAAATGGTGGAAAAAATGGATGCCCTTAATGACACCTATGGCGCCTGCTATACAGGTTATGTGAAAAATATGGCAAACGGCACAAAGCAATACTCAAGCGAGAGGGCAGAGGGCGAGGTTTTCAAGCAGGTTTTGATGCGCTCGCTTTATATCGGTACAGGCTCGAACCTCTTTTTCAGAAAATCAGCGATGGACCAAATCGGGCTTTTCGACGAGTCCTTCCGCCGAAATCAAGACCTCGAGTATCTTGTAAGAATCACTAAAAAGTATAAAATGGCGTATGTCGATGAGGTGCTTATGCAGGCGTTTTACGATATTCGTCCTAATAAACTTACATTCGAGGCACTGATCGAAAAAGAAAACCTTTTTCGAGAAAAATTTGCACATCACCTTGATGATTTAAGCAAAAACGAGCGCCGCGAGGTTGTTTGTATGTACGACCTTGACTGGATTCGCCTCTGCTTTAAAAAGAAAAAATACGGTGCGGCAATAAAGACTGTTTTTAAGGCGAAAATCCCCTTAAAAGTCTATTTTGCCTACCTTAAATATGCAAATGACCGTAAGAAAAACAACACAAGTTACGGCTTTGTTGTTAAAATTTAGTCCCTGAAGGGCATAATAATAAAAAGGAGTGAAAAATATGTCAGTTTTAAAACTTACAAAAGCAAATTTCGATGAAGCATTAACCAGTGACAAGAAGGTTCTTATTGATTTTTATGCCGATTGGTGCGGCCCCTGCCGTATGGTTTCGCCTATAGTCGATGAGATTGCAGCAGAGCACCCCGAGTACCTTATTTGCAAGATAAATGTTGATGAGGAGAGCGAACTTGCGGCAAAATTTATGGTTTCGAGCATTCCTACTCTTGTGGTTTTAAAGGGCGGCGAAATCGTAAATCAATCCATGGGCGCACGCCCCAAGGCACAGATTTTAAAACTGCTTGAGGACTAAAAAATGAGCCATATTTACGATATGATTATAATCGGCGGCGGCCCGGCAGGGTATACCGCCGCTCTGTATGGCGCGCGTGCAGGTTTTGACTGCATTGTTGTCGAAAAAATGTCTGCAGGCGGTCAAATGGCGCTGACCGGCGATATAGATAACTATCCCGGCTTTGATGAGGGGATAGACGGATTTACCCTCGGTATGAAGATGCAGCAGGGAGCCGAGCGCTTTGGTGCAAAAACCGAGTACGGCGAGGTTTTGTCGGTGGATTTTTCGGGTGAAATCAAAAGAGTAAAAACCGATAGCGCCGAACTTTTAGCAAAAACCGTTGTCATCGCAAGCGGGGCAGACCCGAGAAAACTGGGACTCGAGGGCGAGGATGCGCTCGTCGGTCGCGGTCTTCATTACTGCGCGCATTGTGACGGCAGGTTTTATAAGGATAAAACCGTTATGGTCGTCGGTGGCGGCAATAGTGCCGCGGCGGATGCGCTCTATCTCTCTCGGCTTTGTAAAAAGGTTTACCTTGTGCATAGGAGAGATACTTTGCGTGCAACAAAAATTTATCACGAGCCGCTCATGAGTGCTCAAAATGTTGAGTTTGTGTGGGATAGCGTGGTAAGTGAATTTGTTGTAGGCGATAGGGTAGAGGGCGCAAAAGTCAGCAATCTTAAAACGGGCGATGTTATGGAGATTTCCTGCGACGGAGTTTTTGTAAGTATCGGCAGAAAGCCCTCAACCGAATTTTTAAGCGGCGCGGTAAAGATTGATGAGTACGGCTATGTTATAGCGGGTGAAGATTGCAAAACCGATATCGGCGGAGTTTTCGCTGTCGGCGATGTGCGTACAAAAGCACTTCGTCAGGTAGTAACCGCCGCATCCGACGGTGCAGTAGCGGTACACTTCGCCGAGGAATATATTGCGGCTCTTTAAAAATAAACCACCAACACAAAATCGGCAATGTCGTTAGCGAACATTCCCCAAAGTGTTGGTGGTTTTTCTTAGTTTAGTCTAATTCAAGCAGTGATTTAAGATAATTTACAGACTCTTCTCTTTTTTCTAAAAGCCTTTTCTGTGCATTTTCATAATCACAGTCGCAAAGCGCCGCCTCAAGCTGTGTGCTATCACTTATAAGATGGTTTTCAAGTCCTAAAATTCCGAGTAGATTTTCGGATCTGGATGAGGTGGACTCAATTTTTACCGATGCAAACGGCCTTTCAAATACAAATGAAAATACGGTGCCGTGAAAAGAGTTTGTTATTACCGCTTCTGCATTTTTTATGTAGGACAAAAACTCCTCTATTCCCGCTGTGTCAATGGTTTTTACTCCCGCATAGTGATTAACAAACAGTCCCATATAAATAATATCGCAGCCCCTCTTTTTAGCCGCTTTCTTAGCAAGGGAAATAAGTTTTTTATCGGGGCGCAGCATATAAACAAATATATACGGGCGTTCACTCTGTTTATCACAGGCGATTTTACTCCAGAAATCTTTATCATGAAGCAGCGTGGGATCTATATCGCACCTAACAGTTTTATCTGAAAGGTGTGATGACAAAAGGTCACAAGCCACTTTTTCTCGAAATGACACAACATCAAATGAACCAAGTATTTTTTTATAGTACTCTTTTTTCTCCTCGGAAAGCTCTGAAACGCCTATACTTGCGGCAAAACTTGCCTTTTTCGCAAGAGGATTTTGGGTGTAATCGAAATAGTAAAAGCTATCAACCTCGTGATTTAGACAGTTCCATATCTGATCACTTCCCGCAAGCAAAATGCAAGGTTCATTATTTACAACATCAAGACTCTCCTTATAATCTATTGTATCTATTTTCGAGGTCACAAAGCTATTTAGTTTTCTCTGCTTATCCTTATAAACTCTTCTTTCGATCATTCTTCTGATCTTTTTTGCGAGTCCATAGTGCTTTTCCGGTTTAAAGAAGTATTTAACTCGTGCGCCAAAACTCATTCGGTCGACAGAATCTTTGCTTATGGGCGAGGGCCTTTTTATAATTTTAGGTTCTGCGCCAAGCTGTTTTAACTTTTGCTGAAGCGCAAACGCTTGTAAAACCGAGCCATAATTCTTCATATAAAGAGTTGCTGAAAAAACTTTCATATCGACTTCCCTTTCGCGTTATTTCAAATTGCCGCAGACAAGCTTTTTAATAAATCGTTTTATTCTTGCTTTTCTGCATTTTGAATAGCCCTTTGTATGAGCCACAGCGTAATGCAGCCCCCTATTTTCAAGGTTTTGTTTAAATTTATTGTACAAAACCTCGTCGGCCTGGTTCATTTTTTTGTTTCTGTATATTGCAGGGTTTTTAGCAAAATCGATTTGTGTTTTAATATCAACATCGCTTACAGAAATACCATCGTTTTGAGTAAGCCAACCGAGCATTTTATTTCCAGGTTCGGTCCTTGCTAATATCAGGGACACTCCCCACTTGCTATAGCTCGGTGATTTCACGCTACAGCCCCAGTAGTCTCCTATCGAAATGTCGGAAACATTTTGATTTCCCTTAAATCTGCAGCCATAACACGAACGTCTGGTGTATGCTTTAAACGCAAGTCCAAAATCCGTTTCAAAAAATGGTTCTCTGAATATCTTGCCATTTTCAAACCTTGCATAAACATATCTCGGACTCCAACCCGTATGCTTGTATCTTACAGAAAACTCTACAACCTTCGATTTATATTTTTTCTCTAAGTTTTCAACAAATTCCTTTTGAATTTCTGAGTAGGTTGGACCGTGACATATTAAATCAACTATATACAAATTTGTACGGTCAGCTTGGCGCTTTTCAAGATACTTTACAAGTCCCGCAACATCGCAGCCAAGCCCGACAAATAAAACCGGCACAGCCTTCGAAAGCGCACGAAAAACCGCCTCATAAACCGTAATTTTCTCACCTTCAAACACAAGGCTCTTTTCCGATACTATATACTTTGAGCCTTTAAGCTTTTTAAGCTGCTCTAAGGTACGAGCGCAGTAATATTCCGCTCCTTTGAAATCTTCTGTATACTTAACGCCGAAAACGACGCCGCCTTTACCTATCACATACTCAGAAAGAGCAGTTGCAACACCACCGGATGCGGACTCTTTTAACTTCTGTTCATCATTAAAACGGGCGGCATAAGCCCTTAGATTAAGACTTTCAAACTCTGTCATTTGCTTTTCCCACATGGCTTTTGCACGTCCCTTCTCTTTTGCAGGTTATTTACTATATTTTAACTACAAATCCGTAGCTTGTATTATTTTTGCTTCTATCAGGGGCATCTTACATATCCGAAATACACTTTCAAAGGTATCCTTGCTTTGAATGCGGCTTTTAATGCCTGTCCATATCTTTTCTTTATTTTTATTATCTTTAGTTTAGCCTTTTTTTATTTAATTGTCAATTATGTATACTTTATTTAAAAACTCGCCTCACAATCTAGTGAGGCGAGTTTTAACTAATTAATTATTTGCTCTTGGGTTTCTTTATTTTGTTAAGTTTTGCGTTAAGGTCTAAAAGTTCCTCTTTTGTAAAGGTTACGCCGACCATTCCGATCATCGAGGTAAGGCGGAGAATGGTAAAACTACCCATCATCTGCATCATACCCTCGTTCATCTCAAATCCCATAGCCTTAGGTTTACCGTCGCCGCTGTCCTTTTTCATCTGCTTCATAATCTTTGCAAAAAGTCCTGCAAAGAGCATTTTGCCCTGAATGGTAGCCATAACATCCGAAAGGGTGTCGTTAAGCGAAAGGTGTCCTTCAACCTCGGTAATATCAAACCAGTTAAGAACTGTTCCCTTCTCTTTGAGGCGATAATCCTCATTAAATGTGTCTACCTTGCGGATTTTTGAGGTGTCGGTAAACTCACCTGCAACTGCGGTAAGGGTTGTTTCGCCGACATTTTTAACATCAAAATAGAAGAAGTGGTCCTCGGCGGTCTTTTTGCCGATGCTCTCGCCGTTTGCAAACAGTTCAACCTCGGGCATATTGGAATAAACGGTTACCTTTGTAACATCCTCTACCCTATCAACATATCTCTTGCCGCAAATGTGAACGAACTTTTCATCTGAAAGCCAAGCCTTATATGCATAGAAAGCATCCTTCTTGTACTTTCTGTCAAAGGTCATAAGTCCCTTGTGGTTCTGTCCGTTCTCGCCGCCCTCGCCTCTCGAGTCGGCACCGAAATCAAACATATTCCAGACATGAGTTGCCCACATATATTTGCGGGAGAAGAACTGCTTTATGAGTTCCTCGTGGTAATACGCCTGATACTCCTCGGTGTAGTCACCCTGCATGGGCTTAGAGGTGTGCCAGTTTAATGCCTCGCATCCGTACTCGGAGCATCCGATGGGAATATCGGGGTGCTTTTTATGGAAATTATCGAACCAGGGTCCGTTCATCTCTGTGGTTCCGCCGTACCAACCGAAATAGTGGTTGTAAGAAACAACATCGGGAATGGTGACAATCTCACTATCCATATCACACATTGTAAGCGCCGCCATGGTAGTAAGTCTTGTCTTATCCATTGAGTGAACAAGGTCATTTAAAATGTGATGGTTTTCAAGAAGGTCGGGGTCTGCCTCACCATTCATTGTAATCTCATTTGAAAGTCCCCAAACAACGATAGAGGGGTGGTTATAGTTCTGGATAACGAGTTCCTTCATCTGCGAAATGGTGTTCTCGCGACCTGTCGGCATGTGCTTTGAAATATAGGGAATTTCTGCCCAAATAACAAGACCCTTTTCGTCGCAGAGGTCATAGAAATACTGGTCGTGCTGATAGTGAGCAAGGCGAATAGTGGTGGCACCGACTTCCATTATAAAGTCGATATCCTCTCTATGATGCTCAGGAAGAAGCGCGTTTCCGAGACCCCATCTGTCCTGATGACGCGAAACTCCGCGAAGAGCGTATTCCTCGCCGTCTAAGATAAAGCCGTCTTCGGGGTCGATTTTGAAGGTACGGCAACCGAAACGACTTGAGATATCATCGATAACCTCGCCGTTTTCGATAAGTTCTAATTTTGCAGTATAAAGATAGGGGTCGCGTCTTCCGTGCCAGAGGTGAACATTATTGATGAACAGCTCTGCCTTGGTGTCGGCGCTCTCCTGCGATGCCACGAGATTGCCCTCAGCGTCGAAAATGCTGTATTTTATGCTCTGACCCTCTGCGGCATCAGTAATAAAGCACTCGATGTCAATTTTTGCATCCTTGCCCTCGATAACGGGGGTAACTGTAAGTCCGGGGCCGCCGTAGTAACCTAAATCAAAGTGAGATTTAGACACACAAACGATGTTTACATCTCTGTAAAGACCGCCGTAGAAAGTAAAGTCTGCCATCTGGGGATAAACTCTGTCATTTTCACTGTTATCAACAGTTATAACAAGCAGGTTTTCATCCTCTAAAGTGTCTGTAAGTTCAACTCTCCAGGTTGAATAGCCGCCATCGTGACTGGCTAGCTCTTTTCCGTTAAGGTAAGCGGTGGCAGAAGAGTTTGCGCCGCGCACCTCAAGGAAATATCTCTCCGCCTCGGGCAGATCGAATTTGCTTATTTTCTTTGCATAGTAACAGGTTCCGCGGTAGTAATCCGAGCCGCCGTCCTGTCCGTCGATAGCGTTCCAGCAGTGAGGGAGATTTACAAAGTTCCAGTTCAAAGGAAACTCGGTGGGGATAGCGTCCGCCTGCTTTGTAAACGCCCATTTGTAGTTAATGTTTAATACTTTTCTCATTTTTTCCTCCAAAAAATAGATTAGATAAATTATACAATATAGAAACTAAAAATGTATAAACATTTTTTGAACTTTTCAACAAATGCCCGATTGCCCTCGGGCAACCAGGCATTTGTCTTATAAAACATTTGGATTTTGTCTTTTTAGGATTTATTATTCCTCTACGTCACGACCAAGCTCTTTATTCATCTTAGCAAGAGTCTTCTTATCAAGATTATAAATGAGTCCAAGACCGATAAATTGAAGTATTGCTGAGAACATATAAGTACAAGCTACGATATATCTCATGTTAACTGCAACTGCCCACTCCTGATTGCCTTCGTTTGCACCAACATAACCAAATGCAACCATAACAACAAGAATAAGGGAGGGTCCAATGCCCTGTGCGAGTTTTCTGAAGAAGGAATGCAGTGAGTAAACTGTACCTTCCTCGCGGGTTCCGAATTTCCACTCATTGTAGTCGATAGCATCGCCCATCATAGCCCAAGAAACTGTGGAGTAGATACCAAGTCCAAGCGAGAACACGAGCTGAGCTACTATATAGATGATAAGGTCGAGTCCAACATTATTGGGTGTAACAATAAAGAGAGCAAGACCTGCTACGAGAGATACGATAGAGCCAAAGGTCGCAAGCTCTTTTTTACCGAACTTAGCAACACAAACTCTTGCAAGCGGAGTAAATACAACTATAGGAATCATTGCAAAGAGCTGTACAATACCCGAAATCTGAACATTCTGATAATAGGACTGGAAGATAACAGTAACTGCTGTTGCAGCTCCCTGCATACCAATAAACATACCCATAGCGGCAACTGTTGCACCAACTGCGGGGCGGTTTTTAACGAAGTTTCCGAAAGCCTTGAAAACATTAAACTTAGGAGCCTCTTCGTTGAGCGTTACATCCTGCTCTACACGAATTTCTGTGTTTTTAATCATAAGCTGGAAGCAAATGAATCCTAAAGCGCCCATGATAAGAGCTGCAATAAATACTCTTTCACCAATGAGGTTGTTATCCTTATCATAAATGATAAAGGGAAGAATAACCATAGGAAGCATATTTCCAAAAATGGAACCAATAGAACGCCAAGCTGAAAGGGAAGCTCTGTCTTTAACATCATCAGAAATGAGCGAGAGCAATGAACCGTAAGGAACGTTTGCAACTGTGTAGAATGCATCCCATACAACATAGCCTGCAATAAAGATTATGAACTTAGCCCAAACAGGAGCATTGGGGAAGGGGAGGAAGCAGCAAGCGCCGCCCACGATAAGTCCAATAGATCCTGCCCAGATATAAGCCAAAAACTTATTTCTCTTATACTTTCTCTTGTCTGCGTCAATAATAGAACCGATGAGGGGATCGTTGATTGCGTCCCATACCTGCACAACGATAAGGAGAAGTGCATACCACAGGTCCATACCCATAAACTGTGTCCAGAAAATTGACATTGTGCTCTTGAGCGCAAAGCTCATGTTACAACCGAGGTCACCTAATGCATAAGCAATACTGTCACGTATACCGAATTTGCGGTGACCGTTTTTGTCGAGTTTAACCGCTTTAGCCATTTTATTAGCCTCCTGCTTAAAATTTTTAGGGGGTTTGCGTTAGTTTAATTATAATGCTTTTTAAGCAGGAGTACAAGGATTATTTTTATTATTTTTTGCACTTATTTTAGGTTAATATCAAAAAATCGCATAATTTTTTATAAAAATGTTACAAACTTTTCATTAATTTAGACGTTTTAAACAAAAAAGTTGTGAAAATTTAGTCAATTTAATTATTTTCATGTTTTTGCTTTAATCTTTCTGTATTTTGAAGTACAACCTTTTTCTTAAGAGGATACCAGAACCACAGAATAAGCGCGAGCAGTAAAAGGCCTATGGCGGGGAGAAGGGTAGAAATGTCGAAAATGCCGTTTACGACGCCCGGATCGAAGGCGGTTTCCTCGCTATATCCCACTAAGGTTAATAAGAAACCGGCGGCGCCTGCCGCCGCGGCCTGACCGAGTTTTCTGGCAAAGGAATAAAGGGCGTAGATAGAACCGTCCTCGCGCACACCGTTTCTTAGTTCGGAATAGTCGATAACATCGGTTATAAGCGCCCAGTTTACCATCGAGAATATGCCCAGTCCGAGCCAGCAGACAGTTTGAAGGGCAATATAAACCCAGACGTTTTGCGGTCTTATAAAGAAAAGGGCAAGGAAAATTGCCGCCGCGGCAAGATTTGTTGCAACGCTGATTTCTGCCTTTCCGAAGCGTTTTGCAAGCGGTTTTGCAAATGCAGCGGCGATAGCCATTGAAACGCCCATTGTTACTGTTGAAATAGACTGCGCCGCTGCGCTTCTATAGAAGTTAGGGAAGACATATCCCGCCATTTGCTGCATCGTAAGTTGGGCTAGGAGCATAACTATTGATGCGGCTATTATAGAAATGAGGGCGCGATTTTTTGCGGCGTTTAAAAGGCTTCTGCCTATTGAATTGTTCTTTTTTGCCTGCTCGGACACTTCGGGGACAACTCGCTCGGTAACGAGAGCATAACAAAGTATATAACAGATTACCGACAAGATTGAAAACACGAGTGCAATGGTGGAAAATCTTGAGCCGTTTAGAACGACTACTTCCTGACCGTTTTTTATAATTTTCTCGTACGCGATAAGCGGTACTCCGATGGAAACCGCCATTCCTGCAAGCATTCCGCCCATTGTACGATAGGTCGAGAGTGACTGTCTGTCGCCCGGGTCAAGCGAAATAGCCGACGCCATCGAGCCGTAGGGAATATTTATTGAAGTGTAGAAAACCGAACCCCAAAGAATATAGGTGACAAAAAGCCAGACAATTTTGAGTGTCATTGACGCGTCCGCAAGAGTGGACTGATATATAAGGAAGGACGACACCGCAACCGGTCCGCACATTCGCAGTATCCATGGTTTGAATTTGCCGTTTTTGGTGACCCTGCTCCTATCACAAATTCTGCCCATGGCAACATCGGTAAAGGCATCGACAAAACGCGCCACCATCATAACGATGCCGACGATGTAGGCGTCTACCCCCACAACGTCGGTGTAGAATTTGAGCAAAAACGACGAGGAGAGAAGAAAGGTAAAATCGTTTCCAAAGTCACCGAAAAGGTAACCTATTTTATCGCGAAAACCGAAAGGTCTCGCCTTTTTATTTTCAAGCATCAGAAAGCCTCCTTTTTACTGATTTTGCCCAACTTTGCGCCGGTTAACCATATTTTATCTTTTTGTGCAAAATAAATTTAAACTGTAGGGCGCGAGAGCTTCCGACACGCCGATTAAACGGAACGTCATAAATGCCGTTCCCTACAAGGTTTTATCCAATTTTCCTCAAGCCGTAGGGAAGGGGCTTGCTTCTCCCGTAAGCCTCCCTTGTGTAAAGGGAGGTGCCGAGTTTGCGAGGCGGAGGGATTGTAATCTAAGATGATTAATACAGAAATTAACCATGTTTTCTCGTTGCGCTCATGCCGCGCTTACACCTATTTTTTGTCCATAGCAACAAAAATATGGGAAAAAGTGCATTAAGGGGGACCGACTGTCCCCCCATCGCATCGTCTTCTATTTATTACTAATCTCGTTTCGCTTACAATGCGAAACGAATCTGCAAAAACAAAGCTTCCCATCTCGATGCTCGTCCCCCTCTCGTAGGTGCGACCAATGGTCGCCCGCTATTTTCGTGCAAAATAAATTTAAACGGTAGGGCGCGGGGGTTTCTGACACGCCGATTAAACGGAACGTCATAAATGCCGTTCCCTACAAATGTTTGTCCGCTTATATTAAAAATGTAGGGGAGGGTCTCTGTGCCCTCCCGTTTGTTTTTGCACAATATTTATAGAAATGTGTAATAATTTTTGTTTTCGCATTGAAAACGGCGGGAAAATGCACTATACTAAAGGTACTATCCGATGAAAATTATACAAAACGTACTATATAATAGGAAGTGAACTTCAAAATGTTTTACAAAACCGAACTTGATTTCGTTATTTCGGCGCTCAAAAATATGCGCCTGCAGACCCACATAGTTCCTAAGGAAATCTCTTACGAGGAACTTAAAAAATACTATTCCGCCAACCTTTTGTACAGTGATTTTTTCTTTAGTGAAAATCTGCTCTCGAACATTCAAAATGCGCAGAATAACGCGGTTTATCGCTTTACCGACGCTTTCGGTTGCTGCATTGTATTCATGTTGCTGCCAGAGCTTTCAAACGAGACTATTTTTGCCGTCGGCCCCTTTTTGACCCACGAACTTACACG
>JAZQLL010000124.1:0-6699 GCA_045542675.1 Oscillospiraceae bacterium | reverse complement strand
GGCTGCTGCAATAGAAAAACGCACAATCGCCTATGCTTGTTACACCATTACCGATTGTGATGCTTGTTAGGCTGCTACAATCATAGAATGCCTCATCGCCTATTCTTGTTACAGGATATCCGCCAAGCGTTGATGGAATTGTTATACTACCGCTAATTGATGTATCACAATCAGTAATGATAGCTTCGCCGCTTGATACCGTATAGGTATAATATCCGCTTGTGGCGGCAGCGGCGGGAAGAGTAATGCCGACGAGCATTGTGCTCATTATGCAAAGTGAGAGCACAAGTGCGGAAAGTTTTTTGAGCAGTGATTTTGTTTTCATTTTTTATCCCTCTAATTTTATTTATTTTAAAACTTTATGTGTGAACAACTGAATAAACGTTCGTTTTAATCCTTATATTTTGCGGACAGTCGAGGACGCCTGTCTCTACATTAATATACAATTTATTTTAGGATCTGTTCGGCGTAGCGGACGGTTTCCATGGCGTCGCGCGCGTAGCGGTCGGCGCCGATTTTTTCGGCGTAGTCGCGGCTTAGGACTGCGCCGCCGACTACCACCTTGCACTCGGGCGCTTTTTCGCGAAGCAGCGCGATGGTCTTTTCCATAGACGGTACGGTAGTAGTCATCAAGGCGCTGAGACCGACAAGGCGTGCCTTTTTTTCTAATGCAGTTTGCACAACTATTTCGGGGGCGACATCGCGACCTAAATCTATTACCGAAAATCCATAATTTTCTAAAAGCAGTTTTACGATATTCTTTCCGATATCGTGAATATCGCCATGCACAGTTGCTAAGATTACTTCACCTTTATTCTGCGCATTTTCTCCTGCGCTCACCTTAGATTTTATCTTTTCAAACGCCGCTTTTGCCGCCTCGGCGCTCATTAAAAGTCCCGGCAGATAAATGGTTTTATTCTCATACCCTACCCCGACAATATCGAGAGCGGGAATTATCTCATTCGAAACAATATCAAGAGGCTTCTGGGTTTGAAGCAAAGCCTCGGTAATTTCCGCGGCGCGCTCTTTTAGTCCCTTTATTACGGCATTTTTAAGCGCCGATGAGGTTTCCTCTAATGTTTGAGGGGCGTTTGTCGTTTGGCTTGACACCGCGGTGCTCTGCGAAAATCCCTCTGCCGCCTTTATATAATCGCCGCAGTTTTCATCCCTTGTGGTAAGGGCGCGGAAGGCATAATAGGTTTTCATCATATCCTGCGAGAAGGGGTTCATAATCGCCGCAGAAAGCCCATTTTGAAGGGCGAGAGCGAAAAATGTTGAATTTACGGCATCGCGGCAAGGCAAACCGAACGAAATATTTGAAACTCCGAGCGAGGTATGGCAGGAAAGTTCCTCTTTTATTCTTCGCATTGCCTCTAAGGTTACATTTGCGGCATCTTTTTCAGCGCTTACTGCCATAGCGAGCGTATCGAAAACGATGTCCTTTTTATCTATGCCGTACTCTGCGGCAGTTTTGAGTATCTTTTTTGCAATCTCAACTCTACCGTCCGCGGTGCTTGGGATTCCGTTTTCGTCAAGTGTGAGTGCAACGACAACACCACCATATTTCTTAACGAGCGGAAAGACCGCGCGCATTGACTCCTCTTTACCATTTACCGAATTTATCATCGCCTTACCGTTATAGCGGCGCAGGGCGATTTCCATAGCGGAAGTATCCGAGGTGTCAATCTGAAGCGGAGTATTCACAACCGCCTGAAGTTCGCAGACAACATTTTCGAGCATTTTGACTTCGTCAACCTCGGGCAGACCAACGTTGACATCCAGAATGTGCACGCCTTTTTCCGCTTGCGCTATTCCTTCACCCAGAATGTAGTCAATATCATTCTCTACAAGCGCCTGTTTAAAGCGCTTTTTACCCGTCGGGTTAATGCGCTCGCCGATAAGAATGGGCGAGGAATCAAAATTTACCGCGTGGGTATAGGAACTGACTTGGGTAATATTTTTCTCTGTTATTTCAACCGGGGAAAGTCCTTTTATAGCCTCGCTTACACGACTTATATACTCGGGAGTGGTGCCGCAGCATCCGCCTACAAGGCGAACGCCGCGCTCTACCATTTCCTTTACCTCACTTGCAAACTCGTCTGCCGAAATGTCGAAAACAGTCTTGCCGTTTTCTACCTTGGGAATGCCTGCATTGGGCTTAAACGAAGTGGGAATTGAAAGAGTATCGAGAAGTTTTTGTGCTACATTTTTAAGCTCGCGAGGACCAAATGAACAGTTTACGCCCACTGCGTCAACCGAAAGCGCCTCGAGCATTGTTGCCATTGCCTCGGGGGTTGCGCCAGTCATAAGTTTTCCGTCCTCACCATAGGCGTTGGAAACGATTATGGGCAGGTCGGAGTTTTCTTTTGCCGCCAAAACTGCCGCCTTTGTTTCCAAACTATCATTCATAGTTTCGATAAACACAAGGTCAACGCCGCACTGTGCACCGATTTTAACAGTTTGGGCAAAAAGGGCTACCGCTTCTTCAAAATCAAAATCGCCGAAGGGTTTTAAAAGTTTGCCGCAGGGACCAATATCAAGCGCAACAAACTTTTCCTGTACGGTTTTACTTAAATCGCGCGCTTTTTTTGCGTTTTCTACCGCGGCGGGAACGATTTTTTCAAGTTCGGCGCTCGTGAAATTAAGGGCGTTTGCGCCAAAAGTATTAGTGCAGACAACATTACTGCCGGCATCAAAATACGACTTATGAAGGTTCACTATTTCATCGGGGTGCTCTATATTCCACAGTTCAGGCTTTGCACCTGCGGCAAGGCCTCTTGACTGCAAAACTGTTCCCGTTGAGCCGTCTAAAATCACGATATTTTGTTTTAAAAACTCTCTGAAATTCATTTTCAAAACCTCTATTTTACTTTTTTAATTCCTACTATTGCAGTGACAGATTTACTCGGCGACATTAAAAGGCTATCGTTTAATGTAACGCCAATTTGAGTGCTCGGCGACAAAATGGCAAATATCTCCTTTTGAAACTCTAAGTGCAAATCTCCGTAGCCCGCGCTAAAACGCGGCTTTAACGCGGCTTCCTCATTTTCGGACTTTAAAAAGTCACAAAAGGCATCGCAAAGTGCCTCTACCCTCTCGACGCCGATAGCATCGAGCATTACTGCCTTTGCGGGCGAAAGATGGGTGTACTTTTTTATAAGTCTATCAAAAGAAAGGCCTATCGTTGCTGCAAAAAATACCGCTTTATTACAATTTATAAGATTTTTCGCAAGGTCATGCGAGCGCACCGAGGTACTGCCGAAATCACAAGAATCATTTTCTACCGAAACGGGCAAAACTGCATAGCAAACGCTAAAGGACAAATGCTCTTTTGCCTCGGTTTTGCAGTCATTAAGGAGCGCTATAACCCCTTCATCCGCCGATTTACACCCTGCATAGCGCAAAATCTCTTTATCACAAAACGGCGCAGGTGTAAAGGTTTTCTTCATTACAGTTATCATAATTTATTTCCTAATATCTCGGAAAGATTATTTTGTATCGCCTGGGCGACATCAGGCTTATTCATTGAATAAACGTGAACATTTGTGATGCCGTTTGCATACAGGTCAATTATTTGGTCGGTAGCGTAGGCTATTCCCGCCTGGCGCATAGCACCCGGATCAGAGCCGAATTTATCTACAATGCTCTTAAATCTCTGAGGCATAAACGAGCCCGAAAGCTTTATCGCTCTTTCGACCTGGTTTGCATTGGTTATGGGCATAATGCCGGGGACCACGGGGACAGTTATCCCCGCCTCGCGAATCTTATAGAGGAAGTTGTACAAAAGGTTGTTATCAAAAAACATTTGGGTTGTTAGGAAATCGCAACCTGCCTGCACCTTTTCACGAAGTCTTTTTATATCTTCCTTTTGGTTTGCGCTCTCGGGATGAATCTCGGGGTAACAAGCGCCACCGATACAAAAGTCCGCTCCGCTGGCGCGAAGTTCATAGACAAGTTCAATGGCATAGCGGTACGCCCAACTGTTTCTATCTGTATTTTGCATATCCTCAGGGATATCGCCGCGAAGCGCCATAACATTCTGCACGCCTGCCGCTCTTATCTCATCAATCTTTTTCCTTACAGTTTCGCGGCTTGAAGACACACAGGTAAGATGCGCTAGTGTAGGAACACCGTACTGCTGTTTTATGCTCTTTGCAATATCAAGGGTGTAGCTGCTCGTTCCACCGCCTGCCCCGTATGTAACGCTCATATACGAGGGCTTGAGTTTGGCAATCTCCTCTGTAGCAGTTTTAACGCTATCAAAACTGCTTTCTGTCTTAGGCGGAAAAACCTCAAAGGAAAGCGAGAGTTTTTTAGAGTTTAATATATCGGTTATTTTCATTAACCTATCCCCTTTTATGTGTAAAGTAATTTCACTTTACACTATTTTATTTTAGTTTCTTAAACACAGTTGCTGCTCTTGATGGCAGGTAGCACTTAAATCCTATTCTGCCGTCGGAAAGTTTCTCTGTTTTATACACATATTCGGTGTCCACTCTGTCAAAACCGCCGAAATCGGCGCTATCGGTGGTCAAAACCGCCTTATACTCGCCCTCATATTTTGTTTCAACAAAATAGCCTTCAAATGACTGCGCAGGGCTAAAGTTAAAGGCAAATGTCAGAGTGCCTTTTGAGAAAATGATAACTTTATCACCATTATGAACAAAGATCTTATCGTTCTTTTTAGCCATCACTTTTTCGTTTTTAAGCAGCCTTACCATAGCCTTATCAAAATCATTCAGCAAATGATAGCGAAGCGCTTTATTATCGACTAAACTCCACTGTCTTCGGCAGTAGTGGTAACTTCCGCCGTTTCCTTCGCGGGGAAAATCTATCCACTCGGGGTGGCCGAATTCGTTACCCATAAAGTTAAGGTAACCCTCTCCCGCAAGGCTAGAGGTAATAAGTCTTATCATTTTATGCAGGGCGATTCCCCTATCAATCACGATTGACCTGCTCTCTTTACTCATAGAAGAGTACATTTCGGCATCACAAAGACGGAAAATGATGGTTTTATCGCCCACAAGCGCCTGGTCGTGCGATTCGCAGTAGCCGATATTTTTTTCTTTCGGGCGGCGGGAAGTGAGTTCATAGAAAAGTTTTCCCATATCCCAGTCTTCGTCCCTTTGCTCCTTTATCATCTTGATAAAGAGGTCGGGAACGCCCATCGAGAGACGAAAATCAAATCCGATTCCGCCGTCCTCTATCGGCAGGCACATTCCCGGCATACCCGACATATCCTCGGCTATTGTTATGGCGTTAGGATTAATCGTATGAACAAGTTCATTAGCAAGTTGCAGGTATGTCACCGACTCGGTGTCGGTATTGGGGGAAAAATACATATCATAGTTTGTAAAGGCAGTCTCTAAGGCGTGGTCGTGATAAAGCATCGAGGTTACACCGTCAAATCTAAAGCCGTCGAAATGGAAAACTTGCATCCAGTATTTGAGATTAGAAAGAAGGAAGTGGATAACCTCGTTTTTGCCGTAGTTAAAAAGTTTAGTATCCCATGCGGGATGGTGACCCCTCTCGCCCACGTGGAAAAACTGGTACTCGGTACCGTCAAACTGATTTAATCCCTCGTTTGTGTTCTTAACAGCATGAGAATGTACAACATCAAGAAGTACCGTTATGCCCATTTTATGTGCGGTATTTATAAGATGCTTTAAATCTCGGGCGCTTCCGTACCTTGAGCTCGGGGCAAAAAAGTTAGAAACCTGATAACCGAAAGATCCATAGTAAGGGTGCTCCATAATTGCCATTATCTGAATGGTGTTATAGCCGAGTTTCTTAATCCTCGGCAGAACATTCTGCTCGAATTCTTTATACGAGCCAACCTTATAGTCCTCCTGCGCCATACCGACATGGCACTCATAAATAAGGCGGGTTTTCGAGGGTTTAAATCCGGCATCGGTCCACTCGAAGTTATCCCAAAGAGTATCGTCGACCTCGGCGCACCATGCTTTTGTTACCTCGTCCTGCACCACCCTTGTGGCGTAGGTGGGAATTCTCCTTAAGGCATGTCCGTTTGAAATGACTATTGCCTGAATCTTCTGACCGACTTTAAGGGCATTCTTGCCTTTGAGTTTCACCTCAAAAACGCCGTTTGCAAGTTTAGCCATCGGTAAATCGGTTATATCCCAATTATTAAAGTCGCCTGTAAAGTACATTTCGTCGGCACCGGGCGCCCACTCACGATAGACCCATCCGCTTTTTGTCTTATGTATACCAAAATATTCATAGCCGTTTGCAAAGTCCACAAGGCTCAGATTTTCCTTTAATATTTCGGCACGTTTTTCATGGTAATTTCTCATCCGAAGGCTGATATCGTCAGCATAAGGGGTAAGATACGGGTCGATTTTAAGTAATTTGTACTGCATATAAAAGCCTCCTTTTTTTATTTCTGCGTACCGCTTTAGTTTACCGCTTTTTTGCAGATTTTCTTGTCATTTTCTGCGGATACACTCATTCACAATACATTATAACTCATTTTTTTCAATATGACAACATTTTCCTAAAAAAATAAAAAGCCTTCCAAGGAAGGCTTTTTAAGTAAATTTATTTCTTTTCGGGGGCGCGCCAGGAAAACGGAAACTCGGGTGCTTTAAAGGGGGTGCGGAAGAATCTTTCACTGATGGGAGCGCCGTCGCGAATGTGGCTTATTACGTTTACAAGCAGTTCAATGTCGCCGATCCTATG
>JAZQLL010000123.1:0-4205 GCA_045542675.1 Oscillospiraceae bacterium | reverse complement strand
AAAGTTTAGAAAGGGCACAAAGTCCGCCGAGCCCTGAATCGAAAACGCCGATTGCTCTGTTGTCCATATTGCCCCACCTTTCTAAAATTATTTTACCCTTGCGGTTTTGATAAGTTCGTCGATAAGTTCTTTATAAGAAAGCCCCGAAGCCTCAAAAAGTTTTGGATACATACTTATCGAGGTGAAACCGGGAAGATTATTGATTTCATTTAGTACGATTTCGCCGTCAGAAAGGGCAAAAAAGTCAACTCGTGAAAGACCCTCGCAGCCCATGGTTTTGTAAGCCTTTACCGCTTCGCTTCGCACCTTCTGTGCGACCTCTTCACTTACCTTTGCGGGTATGTAAAGTTGAGTTGATGCGTCGGTGTACTTGGCGTCAAAATCGTAAAACTCCGCCGTCGGCGCTATCTGACCGATGTACTTTGCGGCAATGGGAGTTTCGTTTCCGAGCACCGCACATTCAACTTCAAGACCTACGATACACTCTTCAATGAGCACCTTGCGGTCAACCTCGAAAGCGGTTTCTAAAACCTTCTCAAGTGCCGCCTTGTCCTTTGCCTTGCCAACACCTACAGACGACCCTGCATTTGCGGGTTTTACAAAAACGGGGTAACCTAACTTGTCGCAAATTTTCTCATCGAGAGCATCAAGACAGTCCAAACCTTTTCTTGCAACTATGTATTTTGCGGTTCTGATGCCCGCCGCATCAAGCGACATGTGTGTCATTTCCTTATCCATGCAGTTTGCCGAGGCGAGAACGCCGTTTCCGACGTAGGGCACGCCGCTCATTTTAAATACGCCCTGCACAACTCCGTCCTCGCCGTTTTCGCCGTGCAAAACAGGGAAGAAAACATCTATGTTTACCTTTTCAAAACCGCTTTCGGTTTCGCGCAGAATGCCGCCGAACCTACCCTGACCGATAAGGCAGGGGGCAAGGTCGGGCAGGGCCTTCCAACCCTCGTTTTTAAGTTCGCCGAAAGCTTTTGAATGGTAAAAATCTCCGTTTTTATCTATAATTAAGGTGTGAACATCGTATTTTTCGCGGTCAATATTGGAGAGCACAGAGTATGCCGAAATGAGAGAAATTTCGTGCTCGTGCGATGCACCGCCGCAGGCTATGCAAACAGATTTCATATAAAAACCCCCGTAAAATAGGTCTATAATTATTATATACACATATCTAAACATTTAGTATATCATAAACGGCAGGTTATGGCAATTATTTTGTGAAAATTTATTCAAAATTGTTTTCCTCGCAGGTTTTGCCGCGGGGCGCGGCACGAGAGCAGTGAGACAAACTTGTTTTGTACAAGGAAAAACGAAACCGCCCTTAAAAAAGGCGGTTTCTCGTTTTACTTTAATTTTAATCTGCGATTTTACGAATGTAACAACGGCGGCGGTGATGCTGAATTTTATCAAACCGCTTCCACATAAGGTGGATTTTGTGATTGTCTTCAAGCATGGGCCCGGTTTCGCAGTATTTAACCCCAAACTTTTGGGCGCTTTCAAACATTTCAACTAAAAGCTGGGCATTAACACCTCGATTTTGAAGCACGGGGTCAACCGCTACGAGCATAAAATCAAGGGTGTCGCATTTCTTTTGGTTAAGCGCCTTTAAAATGTGGATAAATCCGAAGGGGAAGAGTTTTCCGCCGCTTTTTTTAGCCGCCTCGCTCATTGAGGGAATTACAAGGCCGAATGCAACGGGTTTGTTATTCTCATCAACGATAAGCGACAAAAACTCGGGGCGCACCATTGTAACAAACTGACCGACATACATATCAACCAGTTCATCGGTAAGGGGAATGTACCCGTAAAGTTCCTTGTAACTTTCGTACAAAAGGTCAAAAATTCCGCGCGCATAGGGGAGAACTTCTTTAGACTTTTTAAGCCTTACTGTGCGCAGATTATTCTTCTCCATAGCATGAGCGGCAATTTTTACAATTCGCTCGTCGAGTACCTCGGGTTTGTCGATGCGGTACTCGATCCAGTCGGTTGCTTTTTCGTAGCCGAGTTTTTCCATGTGGTCAACATAATAGGGGTAGTTGTAGATGGTGAAAAACATATTTTCGTACTCAAAGCCCTCTACAAGCATGCCCTCTCTGTCGAAATCACAGAAGCCCATGGGTCCCTCAACCTCGGTCATACCGAGCGAGCGCGCCCAATCCTCAATAGAGCGCATGAGTTTTTCGGAAACACACAGGTCATCTATGTAGTCAAAGCGGGTAAATCTAACTGCCTTTTTATCCCAGCAGCGATTATACTCGTGATTTAAAAGTCCGCAAATTCTGCCAACGGGTTTTCCATCCATATAAGCCATTAAAAACTTAGCTTCGCAGAAGGCATAAGCAGGGTTTTTGTTGGGGTCAAGGGTGTCAACCTCGTCAAACTGCAAAGCGGGAACATAGGGCTTGCAATTTTTATAGATTTCGTGCCCAAATGCGACAAATTTCTTTATCTCTGCCCTTGTTTTAATCTCCCGAATTTCAACTTCGGGATGTATTTCATCCGCCGAAATCTTCGGCGCATTCTCCAAGGATTTAGTGGTCATAATTTCACCTCAAAAAAGAAAGAAAATCGTTTTCACAAGACAAATATTAACACATTATGAACAAAATTTCAACCCAAAACCGCAAAAACCGTCCCTTTGCGACAAATCTTGCATAAAAATTTTTTTATAGATTGATTTCTTATAATAAATATGATATAATAAAACGATTAATGTAGACTGGTAAATTATGCCCTTTTAAAGTTTTGGGGAGAGAACTATAAAAGAGGGTGTGTAAAAACGAAAGGGGTCTTTTAGAATGATGAAAATTCCTTTTTCTCCGCCGGACATATCGCAAAGTGAAATTGATGAGGTAGTAGAGGCTCTTCGCTCGGGTTGGATAACTACCGGACCTCGCACCAAACAGTTTGAAAAAGAAATAAGTCAGTACTGTAATACCGACACTACCGTTTGCTTAAATTCCGCAACCGCCGCGCTTGAACTTACCCTTCGTGTGCTCGGAATAGGACAAGGTGATGAGGTTATTACAAGTGCATATACATACACCGCTTCGGCATCGGTTATTGTGCACGTTGGCGCTACGCCCGTACTTGTCGACACCGCTAAAGATAGTTTTGAGATGGATTACGAAAAACTTGCCGATGTAATAAATGAGAAAACAAAGGCAATTATTCCCGTTGATGTTGCAGGTATTATCTGTGATTATGATAAAATTTTTGCGGCAGTAGAGAGCAAAAAGGCGCTCTTTACTCCAAAAAATGATATACAAAAGGCAATCGGCAGAGTGGCACTTATTGCCGATGCAGCGCACTCTTTCGGTGCTCGCAGACAGGGCAAAATGAGCGGCGAGTTTGCCGACTTTACCTGCTTTTCTTTCCACGCCGTTAAAAATCTTACAACCGCAGAGGGCGGCGCAGTAACTTTTAAGAAAACAGATGGCGTAGATGATAGCGACCTTTATAAGCAGTATCAACTTCTGTCTCTTCACGGACAGAACAAGGATGCGCTTGCAAAGACACGCGCAGGCGCCTGGGAGTATGATATTGTGGCGCCCTACTACAAGTGCAATATGACCGATATTATGGCGGCCATAGGTTTAGCGCAGATGAAGAGATACGAAAATATGCTCTCCCGCCGCCACGAGATAATCGAAAAGTATAATGCGCTGGCAAATGAAATCGGAGCATCCTTTGCTGTTCATTCGAACAAGGATTTTCGTTCAAGCGGTCACCTTTATTTAATGCGTC
The DNA here is from genome assembly GCA_045542675.1 of Oscillospiraceae bacterium. Classification (GTDB taxonomy): domain Bacteria; phylum Bacillota; class Clostridia; order Oscillospirales; family Ruminococcaceae; genus SIG578. The sequence goes on along the minus strand of JAZQLL010000123.1, from coordinate 449 downwards.
TTACCGGCTTTACCGAGCAGATGCGAAACGATTTTATAACCTTGATGGCAGAAGAAGGCGTTTTCACAAATGTTCATTACAAACCCCTGCCTATGCTTACGGCATATAAAAATCTCGGGTTTGATATAAAAGACTTCGAAAACGCGCATGAGGTTTACAAAAACGAGGTTTCCCTGCCGCTTCACACAAATCTTACCGATGAACAGGTAGATTATGTTGTAAGCGCGGCAAAAAAATGTTTCCGGAAGATAAAATAAACTGCACAGATGAAAGGTGAGATGTATGAAAAAAGCAATATTTTTTACATCGGTTTTTCCCTTTAAAACTGTCGGAGAGAATTTTTTTGAAAGCGAACTTGAAGAGGCTGCCCGCGAGTTTGATGAGATATATGTAGTGGCCTGCGATGAGTATCGCCGCGAGAGCGAAATTCTAAACAGGCTTCCCGCAAA
>JAZQLL010000122.1:0-3922 GCA_045542675.1 Oscillospiraceae bacterium | reverse complement strand
CTCGCCTTTAAAAAGCGTGTAAGACCTTCGGTTGTGTTATGGTCGGTCAGCGCAATCGCGCCAAGACCGCAGTTTTCTGCCTCTTGTAATAACTCCTCGGGCGAGAGAGTCCCGTCCGAAAAATATGAATGTGTATGCAGGTCACAGAAAGACATCCTAGCCGCCCTTTCATTTAAATTAACTGTAGTAGGTTTCGATTCCGTTTGTTCTGATTTCCTCTAGGACATCAGAAAGGAAGAACCTGATTTCTTGCTCATAAGTTTCGCTGACAATTGCTCGAAACGCCTTTCTTCCAAGCCGGGCATAAACCGTTTCGGCGCTTACTTCAACGATTTTATTTTCATCTTTTTCGTCCGGCTTAGAAAGTGCAACAATCAAGGTATATGTGTAGCCCTCGTCTTTTGGGCGGGAGCGCGATTCGTTGCCGCTTTTTGTTGTGTAGACAAATTTTGTTTTGAAATCCAAATCAAGCTGCTTGGCTTGTTCCTCATAGAACGGAAGGACCTCTTTGATTTTGGCTCTTACTTCCCGTTCTGCCGCTGCTACTTCATCGGTGAGATACGCCTTTATTTGCTGGGACTTTTGCTGTTTAAGTCGGTTTCTTAAACCCTCAAACATATATCCCTCAATGGTGCCGTCCCAATACTTTTCAAGTAGCCTTTTTGTGCGCAGGCTTTTACATATTTTGCCTTTAGTATAGAAATATATATTGCTTTCAGGGACTCCGCCTATTTCAAATTTTGTGTGACTGTCAGCGCCCTCATAACAGACGTCAATTGATTTGATCTTTCCCCAAAGATAGCGCTCGTTTGGGAGAAATAAATAAAAAATCGTAATTCCTTCGTCATCAAAAATGTAGAGAGATGGTAATAAAATCAAGGGAATGAGAACTGCCAATAAGGCTAAAACTCCAAAAGCAACGAAAAAACCTGTTTCATTTTCTAAATAGGAAGTTACTGAAATTCCCGCCATTAAAATGCCGGCAAGCAGAATGAAAACTTGTTCATGATTTAGTGCAAATTGCTGTTTTTGACTCATTTTTTACCTCTGGGTTATAATCCTCTGTTTTTAAGGTCGCTTACTAAATTTACATAAAACTCGCGAACATCAAATCCGCGGATATTCTGGCGGTTTAAGTCTATCATATCGCCGTGAGAAATGCCGCGGCGGTGAGTAGGTGTTAATAGGGTGTACTTCTCGCCCCACTTAAATGATTCTTCTCCGACAAGACCGTCATTTTTCTCGTCAAAGAACTTTACTAGATGATAGGAAAAATTAAGCGGAAATTTGCCGCCGCTCGCCTTTTGAAGAACCGAGCCGACACTCTGGCAGTAAACCCCCTCGGGAGCGGGCATAGCGGCGTCAAGTTCTGTAAGATAAGATGCGGTAAGGTCATAAACCGCCGCGAGAAAATCGCTCTGCTCTTCGCCGAGTTTTTTAAGTGCGCCGTTATAGGTGTTTGCAAGTTTGTTTTTAAGACTGTCGGGCGCGCCGCCGAGCAGATAATCGGCAAATGCGCAGCCTCTGTGAGGGGTGTTTATGGTAGTAAGCGAGGCAACATTGGGCGCCATTCCAAGCTTTGAGATGGCATAGCGGCAGTCAAGCCCGCCCTTTGAGTGTGCAATGATATTAACCTTCTCGGCGCCGCTCTCTTTTAGTATTTCCTCGATGCGCGCGGCAAGTTCTTTTGCGCTGTTTTCTATAGATGCGGCAGAGGGGTGATTTCCGTAGTAAATTTCGGCTCCGTTTGCTTTAAGTTCGCGGGGAATTCTTCCCCAGTAATTGAAAAATTTAGTGTCGCGGAAAAACACTCCGTGAACAAGCAGTATGGGATATTTGGTCTTACAAACGGCATCAGAGTGCCTTTTGCAGTTAGTTTCTTCTTTTTTGGCCTCGAAATAGCACTCGCAAAGCGCCGTTTTGACAATAAAAAACAGGGCAACGAGGTTTGCTACCGGGATAAGTCCGCAGATTATTCCGATCACCCTAAGTTTTATTCCGAGTTGAAGCGAGGTGAGGTACACGCACAAAATTCCGTTCCAGAAAACGAGAGCCAAAGACAGAATACAAACTACCGCGCTCCAGATAAATGTCATATAATCATCAGGGATGGTTTTGAAAGCCAGAACAATGTGAAAAGCCACTGATGCAAGCGCAGAGAGGAAAAACACACATAATAAAATCGCGCCGTGATGGCAGAATCTAAGACGAACATTTCTTGTTTTAAGGGCAAAAAATCCCGCAATCAGATTTATTAAAATGAAGATTGGAACTATGTAAAAAAGCGAATATAGGTTATCTCGTACATAGCAAAAACAGTTTGCACAAGCGGTCAGCAAAACCGTGTAGATAACATAAAATGCCGCCGAAATTATTTTTCTTGCCATTAAAATTCACCTCGGGGAGATTTGTCAAAAACAGTATATCACATTTTGTTAAAAAAGCAAATAGTACGGAGACTTATATTGTATATAATTTAACTTGCAAAATGCAAGTAGATAGTGTATAATATTTAATAATAATGCCATAGTGCAGTTTTTTGGCGGTTAGGAGATGAAAAAATGAAAATCGGTTTCTTATCATCGTCCGGCGGACACTGGGAGGAACTCATGTGTCTTCAAGGGATTTTTGAAGAATACGATAGTTTTTTCGTAACCGAAGAGGGTGGACAAGCAGCGGACTGTAACCTTGAAAATGTTTATACCCTTCCTCAGATAAATCGAAAAGAAAAAGGATTTTTATTTCATTTCATAAAACTGTTTTCTTCAGCAGGTAAATTACTTAAAAAAGAAAAACCCGATATAGTTGTTACAACCGGCGCACTTATAGCATTTCCGTTTTGCCTTATTGCAAAACTTAGAGGCAGCAAGGTTGTCTATATTGAATCGTTTGCAAGAGTAAATGACGCATCTCTTACAGGAAAACTTGTGTACCCATTCGCCGATTTGTTTTTGGTGCAGTGGGAAAGTATGCTTAAAGTATATCCAAAGGCTAAGTATGTCGGAGGAATTTTCTAAGGAGAATAGCATGATTTTTGTATCAGTTGGAACACAAAAATTTCCGTTTGACAGATTGATAAAATTAGTAGATGACGCTCTGTCAAACATGAAGGATACCGAGGCTTTTGCGCAGATAGGCACATCGGAGTACAAGCCTCAGAATATGCAGTACGCAGATTATCTTTCGAAATCCGAGTTTGAACAAAAAATCAAGGATTGCGACTTGCTTATAACCCATAGCGGTGTTGCAACCATTATGGCGGGTTTAAAAGAACAAAAACCCGTTATCGTAGTGCCGCGCCTTGCACAATATAAGGAGCATATTGATGACCATCAGCTTCAGGTTGCGGAAACATATTCCAGCAACAACTATATTATTCAGTATGAAGATGGACAGGATATTTCAGAACTTATAGAAAAAGTCGGTAAATTCGAGTTCCGGAGATATGTTTCAAACCGTGAAAATGTTGTTAGTGTGCTAAAAGATTACATCTCAACGCAGCAAGAACAAAAAAAGAAATAAATTGGTCTTACCATATATCCAGGCCGCCTAAGCGGTAAAGGAGGTAATGTAAAATGGCAGAAAATATAAGAGTGCTCCAACGTTGTATTTTAGATATCGCGTTGGAGTTTCAACGTGTATGCGATAAAAATAATTTAAAATATTTTTTGGCTTACGGCACACTTCTCGGTGCTGTCAGACACAAGGGATTTATCCCTTGGGATGACGATTTGGATGTCGGTATGCCGAGAGAAGATTATGAGAAGTTTCTGAAAATCGCGCAGGACGAGCTTTCGGAAGGTTTCTTTTTGCAGACCTGCGAAACCGATAAAGGTCACGGATTCGGGTTTGCTAAAATCCGTCTTGACGGAACTACCATGATGGAGGATTTTGCTGAAAAATCTTGCCAACATAACGGAAT
>JAZQLL010000121.1:0-4962 GCA_045542675.1 Oscillospiraceae bacterium | reverse complement strand
CCTCAATACTTTTATAGCACTGATAAATAGGCTCTGCCTGCATAAGCATACCCATTCCGCCGCCATAGAGAATATGGTCAACGCGGTTATGCTTATTACCTGCAAAGTCGCGGATATTGATGCATTCTGCTTCAAAGAGATTTTTTTGTCTTGCTCTTCCGATTATGCTCTCATTTAAAAAAGTTTCGCACATTTCGGGAAAGAGGGTCATAATACTAATCTTCATCATCAAAAAGTCCTTTAAGGGGCAGGATTTTCATAAATCCTTCCTCAATATTTGTTTCTATTATAACCTCGGGGATTGCGGGGAACAGTAGAGTTTTTCCATCCTCGGTTTCAATGTGGTAAACATCTCTTGCACCCGTCGGGGTGACATCGCAAAGTTTTCCGTACTCTTTACCCGTTTCGGCATCTATTACGCTGAGACCAATAAGGTCGGCAACAAGGTAGGTGCCCTTTTCGAGTTTCAGGCTTTTGCGGTCTATATAAATAACGTGATTTCTGAGAGCCTCTGCCTCTTCTACCGAGTTTACGCCCTCAAATTTTATCACGACAACATTCTTATTAACTCTCGCTCTTGTAGCTTTAAGTTTCAGTTCGCCGCGCTTTGCATAGAAGGTTTTAAAGGAAAGCAAATCCTCCGGGCTGTTGCTCCAGGGCTGCACCCTTACTTCTCCTTTTATGCCTTGGGTTGAAACTATTTTGCCGCATTCGATAAGTTTTTTCTCCATTTTTAAAATTCCTTTCAAGAATTTGAGACTTCCAAAAAATGTCACAAGGGCTGACTCGCCTTAAAAAAATACGCACCTGTCCCCTACATACTGCGCTGAGGGGGAAGCAGTATTTTACTAAGGCGTGTCAGCCCTTTTTATCAGTCTATTTCAACCGAGATGTGTTGATTAGCGCGAACAGATGCAGAGCGCATAACTGTACGGATAGCTTTGGCAATTCTGCCCTGCTTTCCGATAACTCTACCCATATCATCGGGTGCTACCTGAATATGATAAACGATAACGCCCTCTTCATTAGGCTCGGAAACAGTTATCTCAATAGCATCCTTGTCCTCAACTAATCCGGCCACGATGGTTGTAAGTAGCTCTTTCATATCGAAGCCTTCCTTTCAGGACATTTTTCCCCAAGGGAAACGGCATGCGCTTTAGGCAATACCGTTATCCTTGAGAATCTTCTTAACAGTATCTGTCGGCTGAGCACCGTTCTTGATCCATTTCTGAGCTTTCTCAGCATCTACCTTTACAACGCTGGGCTCTTTAGTGGGATCATAGTATCCGATTTCCTCGATAAATCTACCATCACGGGGATATCTGGAATCTGCAACTACGATACGATAGAAGGGAGCTTTCTTTGCACCGATTCTACGAAGTCTGATCTTTACTGCCATTTATTTTCACCTCCAAAAAAGTTAACTAAATAATATTTAAAAAGCATTTTGCTTTAAAAACCGAATGGATTACCGCCCATCCCCATGCCCTTAGGCATCATGGGCATACCATTTTTGCCTTTTTTATTAAACCTTTTCATCATTTTTTGCATTTGCTCAAACTGACGAAGAAGTCTATTTACATCCTCTACCCTGAGACCGCATCCCGCGGCAATTCTTTTCTTACGAGAAGGATTTATGATAGAGGGCTTTTGTCTTTCCCTGGGGGTCATCGACTGAATGATCGCCTCGGTATAGACAAGCGCCTTTTCATCGATATCCTCTTCCTTGACTTTATTTCCGCCGGGGAGCATACCGATTATCTGACTTAGACTGCCCATCTTTTTAATCTGGGTCATCTGGTCTAGAAGGTCGTTTAAATCGAAACTGTTTTCTAAGAGTTTCTTTTCCATTTCCTCGGCTTTTTTCTCATCGAAATCGGTTTGCGCCTTTTCGATAAGCGAGAGCATATCACCCATTCCGAGAATTCGCGATGCCATTCTGTCGGGGTAGAAAGGCTCTAAATCACCGAGTTTTTCACCCGTACCGACAAATTTTATAGGTTTACCCGTTACTGCGCGGATCGAAAGCGCCGCACCGCCTCGGGTATCACCATCAAGCTTTGTAAGGATAACACCATCGATTCCGAGCGCCTCATCAAATGCTTTGGAAACATTAACGGCATCCTGACCCATCATAGCATCGACCACGAACAGAATTTCATTGGGCTCAATTTCCTTTTTAAGTTCTTTGAGTTCATCCATCAGTTCGTCATCTATATGAAGTCGGCCCGCGGTATCGAGAATGACTAAATCATTTCCATAGTCCTTAGCGTGTTTTAAAGCTTCTTTTGCGATTTTAAGGGGCTTTATCTGACCCATCTCAAAAACGCCGACCCCAGCCTTTTCACCAACTATTTTAAGTTGGTCAATAGCGGCCGGTCTATACACGTCACAAGCGACGAGCAAGGGGCGTTTGCCCTGGTTTTTATAGTGGAGCGCAAGCTTTGCGCTATGGGTTGTCTTACCGCTACCCTGAAGACCGCACATCATAACAACTGTGGGACCTTTGGAAGCGTAGTTTATCTTTGAAACGCTCTCACCCATAAGGGAAACGAGCTCTTCATTAACGATTTTTATAACCTGCTGAGCAGGGGTAAGGCTCTCGAGCACCTGCGCGCCCATACAACGCTCGCTGACACTCGCGGTAAAGTCCTTTGCAACCTTATAGTTAACATCGGCCTCTAAAAGCGCCAGGCGCACCTCGCGCATTACCTCTTTTATATCCTTTTCGCCGAGCTTTCCTCTCGAGCGCAGACGCTTAAATACCGCGCCGAGCTTATCTCCGAGCCCTTCAAAAGCCATAGTCTATCTCCTAAATCAGTTTTCCGAGCTTATCGCCTTTGCCTCATTTACAATCTGAGCCGCTTTCACCTCGATAAGACCGATACTGCTGGTAGCCTTACGGTTAATATCGATGATTTCGTTAGCAAGCGCCTCGATAGCGGCAGCAGCTTTCTCATTTTTGCGATAGGTTCTTAAAAATCCGAGCTTTACTTCCATCTCAAAGAGATAATCCTCGCCTCTCTTGATACTATCGCGCACTCCCTGACGGGAAATACCTACCTCATCGGCAATCTCACCGAGAGAAAGGTCCTGATTATAGTAAAGATCGATAACATCTTTTTGTTTTTCTGTGAGCATATCTCCGTAAAAATCAAGCAGCTGCGAAACTTCTAAATTTTTGCTCATTTTGTAGCACTCTCTTTCAGTTTTTTATGTAAAAATTCGCCGTTTTTTCGCTTAAGTGTAAATGTTTTCACCTTTACACCTATTATACCATATCTTGTGTTTTTGTCAATACTTTTTCACTATTTTTTTGTCACTTTTTTGAGGTTTTTTGAAGGAAAATTTTTACATAACAGAAATGCGGAAAACGGCAGTATTATAACAAAAAGAGAGGGTCTTGCCCTCTCTTTTCTATCTGTACTTTTCAAGCGATGTTTTACCCGCACGAAGTATATCGAGCAATATCCTGAGTTCCCTCTCATTGCACGAATCCAAAAGTTCTAATATTTCATTAGACACTCTGCCCTTCCCCAAGTAGTCATCTGAAAGCAAATCATCGGTTTGTACCTCAAGCACCCTTGCGATACTAACCAGTACAGGTAGGCTTAACTTTGTATTTCCTGTTTCAATATGGCTCATATGGGTTACGGATATTTCGATTTTTTCTGCAAGTTGCTCCTGCGATAGCCCTTGTGCCTTTCTGAATTTCCTTATTCTTTGGCCTATTTCATAATAATTCATAAAAAAACCGCCTATACAATTAATTTATACTTGTATTTTATAGGTAGTTATGTTAAAATAAAATGAACTGTGTAGGCTATATTATGTCTATGTAGTTAAAGTATTATCCAAAAAGGAGACAAAATGTATGAAATGTGAAAAATGTGGAACAGAATACGAGAGCAACTTCTGCCCTCAATGTGGAAGCGCCGAAGAAAAACCAAAAAAGCAGAAAAAGCCTGTTGTTAAAAAATGGTGGTTTTGGGTTCTTATGGCTCTTGCTACCATAGTTACAATCAGTGTGATTTCAGGTGGCGGTGATGAGAGCGGCTCAGAGGGTACAGGCACAATTCCCACTTCCAGTACAGTATCAACAGCCTCAATAAATAGTACCAACATTTATAATGAAGGCGACGTCATCAATGCAAACGGACTAAAAATCACCTATATATCTGCAGATGAATATACCGAAGATAATAGGTTTATGCAACCTGATGATGGTTATAAATACATAAGGTTAAACCTCTCCGCTGAGAACACTTCCGATTCCGACCAATATATTTCTTTTGCCGAATTCAATTGTTACTGCGATGGAGCAAAAGCAGAAGATTATTATGGCGGCGATGAGCGCTTGGATGGCGGCACGCTTTCCAAAGGAAGAAAAACTTCGGGCTATATATATTTTACAATTCCTGAAAACGCAAAAGAAATAGAAGTTGAATATGAAACAAATTTCTGGTCTGATAAAAAAGCCATACTAAAGGTTGATCTATAAGACAAAATCCCCTCGCACTTTTGCGAGGGGATTTTTAAGTTCTATTTATTTTGTTTTAAAAACGCTTGGAACATAAGTCTCTTGTCGATATGTTATGCCGATGCATAACTCGATATATTTGCCGAGAGCAAATTCGATATATGACCGCCTTGCGCTCATACGATATGATATAAATCTCCTATCTCGAGCCGAAGGCATATCGAGTTTACATATCGAAAATCTCGCAAGAGATTTATATCAATGCGCGCCTTTCGCGCACTATTTTGTTCCGAAAATTCTGTCGCCGGCGTCGCCGAGTCCGGGGATAATGTAGCAGTGGTCGTTGAGTTTTTCATCAAGCGCGCCGCAGTAAATCTGAACATCGGGATGAGCCTCTCATAAAGCGGCAAGTCCCTCGGGAGCGGCGATGATGCACATAAATCTTATATTCTTCGCGCCCGACTCCTTAATCTGCGAGATGG